>NZ_JBBECH010000031.1:0-29901 GCF_040881935.1 Saccharospirillum sp.
GCATAGATGCTGCGGTCTAGGCCCCATGGACGGGTTCACGCCGACCCCACAGGCGTACACCCGGTGCCCGGTGCGAGCCAATGCCAATCAGCCAAAGGGGCCGCGTCCGCCACCGCCCGGGAAACCGCCTGGCGGAAGACCACCGCCGCCGCCCATACCGCCCATGCCCCGCATCATTTTGGACATGCCGCCTTTCTTGCCGACTTTCTTCATCATTTTGGACATCTGTTTGTGCTGTTTCAGCAGGCGATTGATGTCCTGAATCTGGGTGCCGGAGCCCATGGCGATGCGGCGCTTGCGCGAGCCGTTGATCTTGTCGGGGAAGTGGCGCTCGGCCGGTGTCATCGAATCAATAATGGAACCCATCTGTTTGAACTGCTTTTCAGCCCCTTGCATCTGATTGGCCGCCTGCCCCATCTGGCCCATGCCCGGCAGTTTATCGACCATGCCCATCAGGCCGCCCATGCTGTCCATCTGACGCAACTGATCGCGAAAATCGGCCAGATCAAAACCTTTACCCTTCTTGAGCTTCGCCGCCAGTTGCTCGGCCTTGTCTTTGTCGACCTTGCGCTCTACTTCTTCAATCAGGGAGAGCACGTCACCCATGTCGAGTATGCGCGAGGCAACCCGGTCCGGGTGAAAAGCTTCCAGCGCATCGGTCTTTTCACCCATGCCCATGAACTTAATTGGCTTGCCGGTAATGTGCCGCACAGAAAGGGCCGCACCGCCCCGGGCATCACCGTCGGCCTTGGACAGCACCACCCCGGTTAGCGGCAAAGCTTCATTGAAAGCCTTGGCGGTATTGGCCGCATCCTGACCGGTCATGGCATCGACCACGAACAGGGTTTCAATCGGGTTAATGGCCTTATGCAGCGCTTGAATCTCGACCATCATGGCTTCATCGATTGCCAGTCGACCCGCCGTATCGACCAGGACTACATCTACATACTGCTTGCGCGCCGCTGCGATGGCCGCTTCAGCGATGGCCACCGGTTTCTGGGACACATCACTCGGGAAAAACACCGCGCCGACTTCACTGGCGAGCGTTTCCAGCTGTTTAATAGCGGCAGGACGGTAAACGTCGGCCGAGACCACCATGACCTTTTTCTTGTCGCGCTCAATCAGGTAACGCGCCAGCTTGGCGACGGTGGTGGTTTTACCTGCCCCCTGCAGACCGGCCATCAGGATCACCGCCGGCGGCTGGGTGCTCAGATCCAGCGGCTCGCCCTGCTCACCCATCACCTGAACCAGTTCAGACTGGACAATCTTCAGGAACTGCTGGCCCGGGTTCAGGGCATTACTGACTTCCTGGCCGACGGCACGATCACGCACCCGGTCAATAAAGGCTTTAACCACTGGTAAAGCGACATCGGCTTCCAGCAAGGCCATGCGCACTTCGCGCAAGGTGGCCTTGATGTTGTCTTCCGTCAGCTTGGACTGACCGGAGATCTGTTTCAGCGTCTGGGACAGACGTTCGGACAGGCTTTTAAACATCATGACTTCCGTGCAAGTGAGAATCGGGGCAGTATAACAGTGCTGAGCGCCCGCCTCTATGCCAGCAATTTCTGACGCAGACCCGTTACAAGTCCGGTTGGGAATCGCTATCATTTGTGCGACACTCATCGCGTCCGGCACTGGCCGGGCTCAACACCACCCGACTCAAGGAACCTGAATGCTGATCTGGCTTGCCATCCTAGGATACTTATTCAGCGGCACCATTGCCCTGCGTGGTCTGTACCGGGTGGAACTACCGACACGTACCTGGGTTTTCTGGCCAGCCACCCTCGCCGTGCTGGCGCACCTGTCAACACTGGCTTCAGAAATCATTGTACTGGGCGCCCTGCAGATCAGCCTGAGTAATGCGGCCTCGGTCATTACCTTTTTTATCGTTATGGTGCTGCTGATCAGCGGCTGGTCCAAACCGCTGCACAGCTTCTTCGCGTTTGTTTTACCCGCTGCAGCCCTGATCATGGTGGTGGTAGCGCTAACACCCCAGGAGTTCGCACCACGGCTCTACCAGCCGGGAGTGGTATTGCATGTATTCCTGTCAATGCTCGCGTACAGCGTCATCACCATTGCGACCCTGATTGCCCTGCTGCTCGGCATCCAGAACCGGCAACTGCATGAACACCAGTTGAGTGGCCGGTTAAACCGCTTTCTGCCGCCCCTGCAGACGATGGAGCGCCTGTTGTTCGAATGGCTGATGATTGGCTTTATTCTGCTAACCGCCGCCATGATTTCCGGCGGTCTCTTTGTCGACAATCTGCTGACGCAGGATCTAGTACACAAAACTGTTCTGACGTTCGTCGCCTGGCTGTTTTTTGCAGCCCTGCTGTTTGGTCATTTCTACCTCGGCTGGCGCGGTGCGCTGGCTAGCCGCCTGACCGTCTTTGGTTTTATATTCCTGATGCTGGCTTTTTTTGGCTCCAAATTTGTTCTGGAATATCTGTTGCACCGGTATGGATAGGGATAAAATGTGCGCCAATTCCGGTTATTTCTTGACACTGAACCCCTCGCACCGCTAAAAAGCACTCTTATTTGGCAATTTAGGCTCTCCCACTTTGAACGATCTGCCCATAGGCCTGCTGTTTCTTATACTGGGTCTGCTGTTGTTATTCTCTGCGTTTTTCTCCAGTTCAGAGACCAGCATGTTGTCGCTGAACCGCTACCGTCTCAAACACCTCGCCAACGAAGGTAATCGGGGAGCCACCCGGGCCCGCCGCCTGCTCGATGCACCCGACCGACTGATCAGCGCCATTCTGATCGGAAATAACCTTGTGAACATCGCAGCGGCCTCGCTGGCAACCATTATTGCGCTTCGTCTGATGCCGGGTCATCCTGATCTGGCTCTTGGGGTTTCCACAATATTACTGACGCTGGTCATCCTGATTTTCTCAGAGGTAACGCCAAAGACCATGGCTCAGCGTTATCCTGAAGTGATTGCCTTCCCAGCCTCCTATGTCTTGCGACCCATTATGGTCGTTTTAAATCCTGCTATCTGGCTGGTTAACCTGATCGTTAAGTCCATTTTCTGGCTGATGCGTGTGGGTCATTCCCATGCTGGCCAGGAAGCCTTGTCGGCTGAAGAGCTCAAAACCATCGTAAACGAATCCGGTGACAGCTTGCCGGCCCAGCGCCAGAACATGCTGCTGGGCATTCTGGAGTTGGAAAACGTCAGTGTGAACGACATCATGGTGCCTCGTAACGAGGTCTCCGGCATCGATATGGAAAACGACATCGACACCATCGCCGACCAGATCCGTCGTACTGAATACACCCGCTTCCCGCTCTACAAAGGCGATCTGGATAAGGTTATCGGCATTATGCATATTCGCGATGCCGCTGAATTCCTATATGCCGATGAACCGAGCAAGGTCATGCTCACCAAAGCCGCCAAAGACCCTTATTTCGTGCCGGAAAACACCCCGCTGCATACTCAGCTACTGAATTTCCAGACACAACAGCTGCGCATGGGCCTGGTGGTCGATGAATACGGCGATATTCAGGGCCTGGTGACGCTGGAAGACTTGCTCGAAGAGATTGTCGGTGAGTTCACCACCGACTTTGCCAACAGCAGCAAGGAGATTCACCCCCAGCGGGATGGCTCCTACGTGATTGACGGCACCGCCAACATCCGAGAGATCAACCGGGCACTGGGCTGGGAACTGCCAATCGATGGCCCCAAAACCCTGAACGGCCTGATTCTGGAACACATCGAAGACATTCCCGATGCTAATCTGAGCATCAAAATAGACCGCTACCTGATCGAGATCCTCCAGATCCGGGACAACGCGGTCATAGCCGCGAGAACCCACGAGTTGCCCGCCAAGCGCAAGTAGATGTTTATTCGGTGCATGAGTTCGTGATGGCCGCAGGCTGCGGCCTATCCGGGGCTGGCGTAAAACCTGCCCATGGGGCCTAGACTTCCCCGGATAGGCACACCCGGAAGCCATCACTTACACAGTGGCTGTATTTAAGCTATTCAAAATATATCGTAAGGTTTAAAACCAGCTATCCTTTTCCTGCGTATCCAGTTGTACAAATACCGATAAAAAGGAAAGTGTGGCATGAAACGCTGGCTTGGAATCGCAATCATTAGCTTGGGGCTGGCCTCCTCTGCTTTGGCCGAAGACACCTCACCGGAACAGTTCCAGCCACTAATTACCCAGCAGCTGGGCGCGCTGCAAAACGGCGACGCTGATACCGCCTATGGCTTCGCTGATACGGGCATCAAACGTCAATTTGGCTCGCCTGATCGCTTCTACCAGATGGTACAGCAAAGCTACCGCCCCCTGATCGACTTCACCGTCATGCGGTTCGAAGAGGCACGGAATGGCGGTGATGCCTGGATTCAACCGATCTGGCTGCGAGACAGTGAGGGTGACGAATACATGGCCTACTACGCCATGCGCCTGAATAGTGAAGGCCAGTGGCGCATTGCCGGCGTGCAGCTAACCCCGTACCAAAGCCAGGCCTTTTAATGCCCGACTCCTTGATGACCCTCGCTAACCTTTTCAGGTAAACTGCGCCTCCTTAATTTTAGGGGCGCACTCTCTCCATGGCTTTGAATATTCGCATCATCCTGATCCAGACCTGGCATTCCGGAAACATTGGCGCGGCGGCGCGAGCGATGAAAAACATGGGCTTGTCAGATCTGGTGTTGGTGAATCCGGTTGATTTCCCAAGCGACGAAGCCTACAGCCGTGCTGGCCAGGCAACTGATGTGCTGGATCGTGCCCGCATTGTGCCCTCCCTTGTGGAGGCCATTGATGACTGCGTGCTGGTGGTTGGCACCAGCGCCCGTGATCGAAGTATCCGGCTGCCCGCCTACACCGCCGAACAATGTGCTGAAGAAGCGGTAACGTTGCAGCAGCAAGCGCCAGTGGCCATTATATTTGGCCGGGAGCGCATGGGCCTGCATAACGATGACATCCAACAGTGCCACGCCCAATTGAACATTGATGCCAATCCGGACTATCCGGTGCTCAATCTCAGTCAGGCAGTGCAGCTAGTTTGTTATGAGGTGTTCAAGGCAAGTCAGCGGCAACTTCAATTACCGCCAGTCAAAGACGAGTATCCGTTGAACGAGGATCTGAACCGGTTTTACGATCATCTGGCGCAGACGCTGGATGACATAGGTTTTATCAATACCAAAGCACCCGGCCAGGCGCTGGACCATCTCAAGGCCCTGTATCGACGAGCACGGCCTACGGCGAAGGAGTTACGCTTGTTACGCGGGGTGCTGAGCAAAGCCCAGGAAGCGGCAGAGAAACCCTGATAGTGAGTCGAAGTGATCAGAGTTTGGTTTCCACAAAGGAACGTTGGGCCAGAATTCTGGCCCGACATTTGGTTTAATCAGTCGCCTTTGATAACGCCACGGCGAATCTGATCTTCTTCAATTGATTCAAACAATGCCTTGAAATTACCCTCGCCAAAGCCATCATTACCCTTGCGCTGAATGATTTCAAAGAACACCGGTCCGATCACAGTATTGGTGAAAATCTGCAATAAAATACCGGAATCTTCCGGGGCTCCATCGATGAGGATGCGCAAATCACGCAGTTGGTCGACCGGCTCCTGGTGGCCCTTTACGCGCTCATCGATCTTATCGTAATAGGTATCCGGCGTTGACATGAATTTCATACCGCGATCACGCATGGTGCGTACGGTCTCATAGATGTCTGACGTCGCCAGGGCAATGTGCTGAATACCCTCGCCCTTGTATTCGCGAAGATACTCCTCGATCTGGGATTTATCATCACTCGATTCGTTAATTGGGATGCGAATCTTGCCACAGGGAGAGGTCATGGCTTTTGATACCAGACCCGTCAGCTTACCTTCAATATCGAAGTAACGAATCTCGCGAAAATTACCGATACGCTCGTAGAAGCTGGCCCAAACGCCCATGTTGCCGCGCTGAACGTTGTGCGTTAAGTGGTCAACATATTCCAGACCGACACTGTTCTCCGCTACTTTCTCTTCCCAGCCCGGATAGAACTCGAAATCGATATCGTATATTGACGAGTCGGCATAACGATCAACAAAATAAAGCGTGCTCTCGCCAATACCAAATACGCCCGGGATATTCAGCTCCATGGGGCCAATTTTACCGGTGAAGGGTTTGGCCCCAGACGCAACAGCTTGATCCATCGCCTTGGCGGCATTTTTTACGCGCCAGGCCATGCCATTCACGCTGGCACCGTGCTGGTGGGCAAAGTTCTCAGCATGGGAATTGGGTTCTGCGTTAACCACAAAATTAATATCGCCCTGGCGGTACAGCCAGACGTTTTTGTTCTTATGCTTGGCCACTTCAGTAAAGCCGAGGCCCCGAAACAGATCCTTCAGATTCTGAATGCCCTGAGCGTCTGGCGCGGTGTATTCGACAAATTCGAAACCGTCGGTGGCCAGCGGATTGGCGGTGCCTTGTACCTGCATATCGGTCATGGTGCGTATCTCCAGTTAAGACAAAATCTGTTTTTATTGTCAGCGCTACATCCGCATCGACGACGAGGAAGACGCGCGCTGTTTTAAGCTGGAGAAACTGTGAACCGACCCGGCGCAGAACGCCAGTGAGTGCCATCAGGTTAGTTGAAGTGCGGTGTCAGCCGATTCTGTAAAGTCTGGCGGACGTTTATTGCAGAGGTTAATAAATCTTTTTATATCAACAACTTACAGAGGCACTCCACCTCTACCACTCTGGTTGAATGGACGTTTTCTGATACAGAGTGCAAACCGGAGAAACGATCTTCAGGCTGCCAGCTTCACTCTGGTGTTATGAGTTAGAAATTCGTGCTGAATTAACTACTTAGAGTCGAAGGACTGTCGGGTGCGTCTACTGGGGGCCGTTAGACCGCATGGATGCGGTCTCCGAGTCTACATGGATGTATTTACGACGTGCCTCCAGTAGACGTACCCGATAGTCCGGTTGGCACTACAGAAAGTAGTCGCTACCAGGACATCTATCCTTCGAATTTCTAACTCATAACACCAGAGACCAACTCATCACTTCGCGTGTTTGCCGATACCGTATTCGCGCAGCTTGTTGGCAATGGCCGTGTGCGAGACACCGAGTTTTTTCCCCAGCTGCCGGCTGCTTGGATAGGCTGGATACAACCGCCGCAACAGGTCGGATTCGAAGCGTTTCATCGCTTCGTCGAGGGAGCCATCAAAGTTTTCTTCAGCATAGCCCCAACCGCTAGTAAAGCTCGGCAGTTGCAAGTGCTCGGGCTCGAGTATGTCTCCCTCAGCCAGGGAAACCGCCCGTAGCAGGGCGTTCTCCATCTGGCGGACATTTCCGGGCCAGGGATATTGCTGCAACGCATTCTGACAGGCTCTCGACAATTTGATGCGTCGCCGCTGGGGTTCGGCAAAACGGGCGATAAAGCGCTCGGCCATGGGCAGTACATCGGATTTTCGATCCCGCAACGGCGGGATATGCAGCGTTAAGACATTCAGGCGGTAATACAGATCTTCCCGGAACTCGCCCTTGTGGCCCATGTTCAGCAGATCTTTCTGGGTTGAACAGATGATGCGAACATCAGCCCGGTACTCTTTCTCGTCACCCACCCGCCGATAGGTACCATCCTGCAGCAAACGCAGAAACTTGCTTTGCAGCACTTTGGACATATCGCCAATTTCATCCAGAAAGACGGTACCGCCCTCCGACAATTCCAGGATGCCTTTTTTAGCCTGGGTCGCGCCTTCAAACGCGCCTGCGGCATACCCAAACAACTCACTTTCCGCGACGTTGTCCGGCAAGGCGGCACAGTTGAGCACCAAAAAGGGTTTGTCTTTGCGCAAGCTGTGCTGGTGGCAGGATTTGGCCAGCAACTCTTTCCCGGTACCGGTTTCGCCGGTAATTAACAGAGGTGCATCCAGCCCGGACATCCGCTTGGCCTGTCGAATAACGCGCTTCATCGACTGACTTTCGGCGATCAGCATCTCAAACTCACCGGTTTGCTGGTGATAGGCTGTCATCTGCCGGCCGAGACGCTCCGGCGACTTGAACGTAATAACGCCGCCTGCAAAGAGGGTTTCACCACTCTCAGGGCCCTCTCCGGGTAACCAGATTGGGTAGATATCTGCCAGGAAGGTACGCCCTTTTAACTGCATGTGGGTCGATTCGGTGGTGGGCTTTTTGCCACCCAGCCACTTGTTGAAATTAAAGCCCTTAACCCAGTTTTTAAGCAGCTTGTTGACCACATCGGCATCTGGCAATTGCAGGATATCCAGCGCCGCTTCATTGGCGATCACCACATAGCCTTTGCTGTCGATCGAGATCACTGGCTCAGGCAAGGTTTTCAGCAGGGTTCGCAATTCCTGCTGCTCACGCTCGGTGGGCATGTAAGGAATCATCGAGACATCGTGGATACCGGGAATCAGACGAATTTCAGGCATCAGATGCTGAAATTCGTCGAATTCGACGGTCGGGAAGTTTAAGTATATCTCACCGCTGGGATCGATCTCGATCCCACGCAGGTCAATCTGGTGATTCACCAGGATATCCAGCACCTCGGCACAGATACCAAGACGTTCTTCGCATTCAATTCTAAGCCGCATGCCGCTCTCCGTTATCTACCGTCTGTACGGTGATCTTGCCGGAGGCCTAAGCTGCCGCAGAAGCGGACTTTTGTCAACTGTTCTTTACAGGCTTATTAACTCACAAACGGAGGCCCTAACGGCGCCCCGTCACGGGTTTCACTGACCATTCACCAGCGCATCGGTTTTGGCCGCACTGATAAAATCGTTGCGATGCAGGCCTTTGATCTTATGGGTCCACCAGGTAACCGTGGTTTTACCCCACTCGGTAACAATCTCCGGGTGATGCCCCTCTGACTCAGCCAACTCCCCAACCTGGTTGGTAAAATCCAGAGCAGCGCGGAATGTTTTAAACTTAAAGCTGCGCTGCAACTGCAACATGCCGTCTCGGGTGATCGGCTGCCAGTCAGGAATATTCTTAATCAATTCCGCCAATTCATCGTCTGAAACCTGGGGCGCGCCAGCCCGGCAGGCCTCACAGTGTTCTGCTGCAAGAGTCATGTTATCTCCTTGTTAAATTTATCTAACTCAAGTTTCGGAGTTCGCACACTGCGAGCGGCGGATGCCGGTGGTGCCTCTGCGGGGTAGTCCGCAGCATGGATGCTGCGGTCTAGGCTCCATGGACGGATTCACGCCGACCCCGCAGTGGCATCATCGGTGGCCGACGCGGGCGATAGCCACCCTAGTACACTGAACTCCGAAACTTGAGACTAAGCCATAAATCGCAATTGGTTTACACCGCCTGTTTTTGCTCAAACCGCGGGGCAAACAAACCCAGCCGCTTCGCCTCCCGAACGGCTCCCATAATATCCAGACGGGCAATATCATAGAGTTGATCCACCGACTCCAGACAGTAGTAAACCGGTTGCATAATGTCGATGCGATAGGGGGTGCGCAATACAGAGACCAGGTCAAACGGCAACCGCTCGGGCACCTCGCTATTAAAGGCATAATCGGTTTCGCCCGGTGACGACAGTATCCCGCCACCGTAAATGGCCCGGTTATCACCCGATTGCAGCAAACCGAATTCGACCGTGAACCAGTACATTCTGGCCAGAAAAACCCGGTCTTCTTTCGAGGCTTTTAGCCCCAGTTCGCCATATAGCTGAGTAAAATCGGCAAAGGCCTGATGCGTCAGCATGGGGCAGTGTCCGAATATTTCGTGAAAGATGTCCGGCTCCTGCAGATAATCCAGCTCCTGTTCAGACCGGATAAAGGTTGCCACCGGAAACAGTCGGTTGGCCAGCAACCGGAAGAATTCGGAAAAATCGATCAGGGCCGGTACCGGCGCGGTCTTCCACCCGGTCGCCTTAGTCAGCACCGCATCAATTTCGGCCAACTGTGGCACCCGGTCTTCAGGCAGGTTCAGGTGATCCAGCCCATCCAGATATTCTTGGCAGGCCTTGCCGGGAATAGCTTTGTGCTGACGCCGGACCAGCCGTTGCCAGATCGAGTGCTCATCAGGTTGCCAGGCCACATGCCCCTGAGCATCGGGCTGATGCGCCACATAGCGGCTTGCCTTTGCCATTGTATGTACCCTTGTCATTTTTGTGTGTTCGGGATCGGGAATAACGACGTCGGTTAGCACCGGTCGCTACGACAATGTTTGAGGCATCTTTTGTACCTCCGAACCTGTCGGAACAACAATGGGTAAGGCATCGGCTGGGAGCTGAAAAATCGTCAACACTGGTGGACAAACTGTCCGCAGAGCCAGCAACGGACGCATGGAAGTGCAACCTTGCTGACTCGCAAAGGGGAGCGGTTTAAGCCGCTTGAACGCTCTGGAGGGAACTGAATTGAACATCCTGCCACAGCCCGGCAACCAGGTCGGACACTGGTCGATCCGGATACTGCTGCAGCCAGTCGACAATGGCCTCGGCAACGTTCGGGTAATTCACCAGTTGACGTTCTCCGGTGGCCAGAAAGTAAGCGATCGATGTGGCACTCAGCTCTGGCATCACCTGACCTAACCCCAATTGCTCTAGTGCAGCAGCATTGGAAGACTGTTCCATCTGCCCGTGCAGGGGTTTTACCAGTATCCGCTTGCCCAGAGCCAGCGCTTCACTGGTCAGCTCAAAACCCGCGTTACAAATCACCGAACCACACTGGTGCAGCGACGCTTTGAAGCCCTCGCGACTGAATCCACGAACCGTAACGTTACCGTACTGGCCCGGTGCCAGGTCACCACAATGCATGACAAAGCGATTGCGCTTAAGCGGCGCCAGGAGGTCGATAATCTGCTGGCTGTTCTCGAACGGCAGATAGATCAGGGCGGTGTCCAGATCGCCGGGTTCAGGTTGGCTGACTGGCTCGATGATGGGGGGGAGTATTTCACTGTTGAAGTGATGCCAGTGTACGCCCAGCCCGAGAGACACCGGCGCAAACCAGCGCATGATGGCCTCGGAGATAACTGAGTGCCCGGCCTTGGGAATATCGTGCGCAAAGGCATACTGGTGACCGATGCCAATACAGGGGATCCCACGGCGGCGGGCGGCCCAGGCGACCACGGGTTCAAAATCAGTCAACACCAGGTCGTAATGCTCCAGTGCCAGGGTGCGAATATCCCGCCACAGCTCACTCATGGAGGTTTCGTTCATGGTACGACGCATATCAATCTTGCCGTTGTGCACCTGGAAAGTCAGACCCCGAAAACAATGAAAATCACCGAAACGCTCCATATCGAACATTTTCTGGCGCTCACGACCGGAAAAGACCCAGTCGACCTCAATATTCCGGGACGCCATGGCATCCGCCATTGCCCGAGCACGGGTAATATGACCATTTCCAGTTCCCTGCACACCGTATAAAACTCTCATCACAGCCACCCCTGTGTTGCGAACAATCCAAACATGCCATAACCCACAAGGCTGCCAAGACAAGCTCCGACCAGGGTATCGGTCGGAAAATGCACACCCAGGAAAATCCGGGAGCTGGCAACCCCGATTGCCCAGATCAGTAAAAACGGCAATAACGCTAGTAACTGGCTGGCTACCAGCAACGTAAACAGGAACGCTCCGGAGGTATGTCCGGACGGAAAACTGAAGGTATCGGAAGGGATTATAAAACTGGTGAACTCGGCCAGCGCCTGCTGTGGGCGGTTGCGTCTGCAGGTATTTTTCAGCACCCAGTAAACACAACGCTCCAGACCAAAGGCCCAAAACGCCAGCGTTGCCAGAGCAAGACCGGTTTCGGGCTCAACCAGCGCATAACAGGCAAAAAACAACAGGTACATCCAGCCATCGGCTGTTTTGGAGACAGCGCGGCTCAGGGCGGTCAATTGTTCGCGTCGACGCCGGGCCATGCACCAGTTAAATGTCTGGATGTCGAGATGCTGAATCGTCTGCAACCATTTCATAATAAACCTCCATCGTTCAGAGACCTATTATTCAGTTTCAGATGTCAACTACCTGACATTTCCATGAACCTTCAATGACAACACCCTAAGGTGACTGCCATTGAACGCTTTTCGGCATCCGCTTTGCACTGACCTATCGGATCAGGCCGGTGGTAATTCGGCGGGTTTGAAGGTTGAGGTTTCAAAGGCGGTCTGTAGTTGTTCAACCCGGTGTCGCAGCGCGTGCCGGCTATAAGCTTTGGGTGGCACAGCACCCCATACCGGGTTGGGCCAGGCGGGATCATCCTGTTTGCGCATAACATGATGAATATGCAATTGCGGCACCACGTTGCCGAGGGCCGCGATGTTCATTTTATCGCCTTCGTAGGTGGCCATCAGCCGCTCGGCGACAAAGGAACTTTCCCAGATCAGTTGTTCCTGATCGTCGACATCCAGTTGGTAGACCTCGCTGACATCTTCCCGCTGCGGTACCAGGATCAACCAGGGGTAATTGGCATCTTTCATCAGCAGAATGCGGCTGACCATCAGCGAGCCCACTTCCACGCAATCATTTTGCAGCCGATAATCCAGTTCAAACATGTTGTGATCCTCCGACCGCGCATTCTACCCCAAGGGAGTCGGTGGCGGCTAACCTTGGACGCTGGCTTTCTAGCTCTATAATATCTCCACTTTTTTTGGAAACCGATTATGCCGACCGTTGCATGGCACACTCACTGGGCCGGTGATACCTCGGCCCAACAGAATCCGTTCCTGCGGGCTTCATTTTTATCGACCATTGAGCAAACCGGTGTCTGCAGCGAAGGCTCTGGCTGGCAGCCCGAGCACTTAAGCCTCAACGACGGCAACCAGACCCTGTGGATGCCGCTGTACGCCAAAACGCATTCCTGGGGAGAGTATGTGTTCGACTGGTCCTGGGCACATGCTTATGAGCAACACGGTCTGCCCTACTACCCTAAGCTGGTTGCGGCAATTCCCTATACACCATCGTTGGGGCCGCGCACGTCCCAACCGCTGTCCGCAGGCCAGGCGACGACACTGGCGAGCGCCATTGAAGACAGAGTGCGGGAACAGGCTTACAGCGGCGCCCATTTGCTGTTTCCGGACGGCGACACAGCTGGGCTCTGGCGCCAGACTGGCTGGGCTGAACGCTGTGATGTCCAGTTCCACTGGAAAAACCGCAATTACCGGGATTTCGACGACTTTCTAGACCGCTTCAGTTCTCGCAAGCGCAAGAACACCCGCAAGGAACGGCGCTCCATTGCCGAACAGGGGCTTAACTTGCGTTGCTTTGAAGGTACTGACATCAACCCCGAGATACTGCACCAGTTTTACGTTTTTTATCACGCGACCTATTTAAAACGAGGACGTCAGGGCTATCTTAACCGCGCATTCTTTGACCAATTACGGGCCCAACAACCCGAAACTCTGGTGCTGTTCATGGCTTTTGAGGGTAATGAGGCGGTTGCCGGTGCGCTCTGCTTCCGCGACGATACCACTCTTTACGGTCGTTACTGGGGATGCCTGGCCGAATACAACAATCTGCACTTTGAAACCTGCTATTACCAGGGCATCGACTATTGCATTCGTCACGGGCTGCAGCGTTTCGACCCGGGCACTCAGGGCGAGCACAAGGTCGCACGGGGCTTCGAGCCGACGCTGACCCATTCTTTCCACTGGCTGGCTCACCCTGATTTCAGAGACGCGGTGCAACGCTTTTGTGACGAAGAGGCAGAGATGGTGGCACACTATCGCCAGCAAATGATTGAAGCCCTGCCCTTTAAAGCCACTGCGGATGGAGAACAACCATGAAGTATCTGCACACCATGATTCGCATCACCGACCTCGACGCCTCACTGCATTTTTACTGCGACCTGCTCGGCCTTCAGGAAATTCGCCGCAAAGAGGTCCCGGCCGGCAAGTTCACTCTGGTATTTCTGGCCACAGAGCCCGGCGAGCCGGAAGTAGAACTGACTTACAACTGGGAGCCGGATGAAGTGCTCGGGGGCGGCCGGAACTTTGGCCACCTGGCCTACCGGGTCGATGATATTTACGCCCTGTGCCAGCATCTGCAGGACAACGGCGTGGCAATTTTGCGCCCGCCCCGCGATGGCCACATGGCCTTCGTGCGCAGTCCGGACAACATCTCGATAGAGTTATTGCAAAAAGGCGACGCCCTACCCAGTCAGGAACCCTGGGCGTCAATGCCCAACCAGGGCGAGTGGTAGCCTGTCGGCTTGGCGCCAGGGGTACGTGTCAGGCACCGGGTAACCCTATCTGGGGTCGGCGTGAACCCATCCATGGGGCCTCGACCGCAGCATCCATGCTGCGGACTTCCCCAGATAGGGTTACCCGGCACCTGACACTTAGTTGGTTGCCAGCACTAAAACTTGGGTTCGCAGCAGTCTAGTGATGGGTGGCCGGGTTGCTCTTGCGGGGATATCTGAGGCATGGACTAAAACGTCGGGAGCGTTTTAGCATGAGCGCAGCGAGCCCGTAGGGTGAATCCCAGGGATGGGATTCATATCCCGAAGTTAAGCCTACACGGACGTATTCACGGGGACCCCGCAAGAGCAGCCCGGCCATCCGTCACGGGTTCATGGTACAAAGCCAAGTTGAACTCCGAAACTTGAGCTTGTAACTACACCTTCACCACTACACCTTCAGGCCTATTGTCCCTACAATACGCGGCCAACACTCATTGCAACCCAGAGATCTCCAATGCGCGCAAGCAAGTACCTGATCGCCACCGTCAAGGAAACCCCGGCCGATGCCGTTGTTGTCAGCCACAAACTGATGCTGCGGGCTGGCATGATCCGCAAGCTAGCCTCGGGCCTGTACACCTGGTTGCCGACTGGCTTGCGGGTATTGCGCAAAGTCGAACGCATCGTGCGCGAGGAAATGGACCGCTCCGGGGCTCAGGAAGTGTTGATGCCTTCCATCCAGCCGGCTGAACTGTGGCGGGAGAGTGGTCGTTTTGACGCCATGGACGGCCTGATGTTGCGCATGAAAGACCGCCATGAGCGGGACTTTGTGTTCGGCCCTACCCATGAAGAAGTCATTACCGACATCGCCCGCAATGAACTGACCAGCTACAAGCAATTGCCGGTCAATTTCTATCAGATTCAGACCAAGTTTCGCGATGAATTCAGGCCTCGTTTTGGCGTGATGCGCGCCCGCGAATTCATCATGAAAGACGCTTACTCCTTTCACATCGAGCCGGAGTCACTGCAAGCCGAATACGACAACATGTACGCCACCTATTGCCGGGTGTTCGACCGCCTGGGTCTCGACTACCGCCCGGTACTGGCCGATTCCGGCGCCATGGGCGGCGCGGCGTCTCATGAATTCCAGGTACTGGCCGACTCCGGCGAAGACTACATCGCCTTTTCTGACAGCAGCGATTTTGCCGCCAACATCGAGATGGCCGAAGCGCTGATGCCAACCGAACCAAGACCTACGCCGACCGAAGACCTGCGCAAAGTCGACACACCGGATGCCAAAACCATCGAGCAATTGGTAACCCAGCATAACTTGCCGATCGAAAAGACCATCAAGACGCTGATCGTTGAAGCTGAGGAACACATCGAAGGCGGCCTGATCGCCCTGCTGATTCGCGGTGACCATGAATTGAATGAGATCAAGGCCGAGAAACAGCCCGGCGTTAAGGCCCCCCTGACCATGGCAGATGAAGCGGCGATTCGCGCGGCCGTTGGTGCCGGACCTGGCTCTCTCGGACCGGTCGGCCTGCCGATTCCGATGATCATAGACCGGGCCGTCAGCATCATGGCCGACTTTGGCGCTGGCGCCAATGAAGACAACAAACACTGGTTCGGCATTAACTGGGAGCGCGATGTAGCCCTGCCGCACATCGCAGACCTACGCAGCGTTGTCGAAGGCGACCCGAGCCCGGATGGCAAAGGCACCCTGCTGATCAAGAAAGGCATCGAAGTAGGCCACATTTTTCAGCTGGGCAACAAATACGCCAAAGCGTTGAACGCTACCGTGCTCGATCAGAACGGCAAGAGCCAGATCATGAACATGGGCTGCTATGGCATCGGCGTCAGCCGGATCGTCGCTGCGGCTATCGAACAGAACCACGATGACAATGGCATTATCTGGCCCAACGCCCTGGCGCCGTTCCAGGTCGGCATTGTGCCGCTTAATGCCCACAAAACACCTGAAGTCATGGAAGTGGCCGAGCAACTCTATGCCGACCTGCAAGCTGCCGGTGTTGAGGTGTTACTGGATGACCGCGACAAAAAAACCAGTCCGGGCGTCAAGTTCGCCGATATGGAATTGATGGGCATTCCACACCGCCTGGTGGTCAGTGACCGCGGCCTGGCCGAGGGCGAACTGGAATATAAGGCGCGAGGTGCCGAAGACAAAATAGTGCTTAAAAAAGACGATGCCATTGCTCACATTCTAACCAGCCTGGGACGTTAAAGATCAGGAATGGCCCCGCGTTATTTTACAGACACGCGGCCGCCGACTAAGCTGACAGCAGGGTGAATCGCAATCGCACCACCCAAAAACTCAGGGGTTACCGCTTAGGCGGAGCCCCCGTGTTAGTCTGTAAGGAGAAGCCAAACATGAAACAGGAATCCCTCACCGTAGCTGACTGCATGTCACCGGCCCGGGTCACCATTCCGGCAACCGCCACCGTCACTGAAGCCGTTCAGAAACTGTTAAAACACAAGATGCTGGGCAGTGCGGTGGTTGACGATCAGCATAATCTGGTTGGCTACATTTCCGAGCAGGATTGCCTGAAACACCTGATCACCGACAGCTATTTCCGGGAAAACACCACCCTGGTCTCAGACATCATGCGCCACGATGTACTGACTATGTCGGGCGACATGAGCGTCATCGACCTGGCCCAGATCATGACCCAGGACAAACCGAAGAAATACCCGGTAACCGATCACCGCAAACTCATCGGTGAAATCACCCGAACCGATGTCCTCGCTGCCCTGCTGCGGCTAAGAGTCTGGCATAAAGAAACGGCGTAACTGCACGAGTTAGAAGCTCAAATATCGGAGTTCGCTGAGATGATTAGCGGCGGGTACCGGGGGTGCCCCTGTGGGGTAGTCCGCAGCAGGGACTAAAACGCCAGGAGCGTTTTAGCATGAGCAAAGCGAGCCCGGAGGGTGAATCCCATGGATGGGATTCATATCCTGCGGTCTAGGCTCCATGGATGGATTCACGCCGACCCCACAGGAGCGCCCGCGGTGACCGGTGCGGGCCAAAGCCACTCAGCCGTCCCGAACTCCGATATTTGAGTTTCTGACTAATGGCACCACACCGAATTTAACCACCAGTAATTTACACTCTGGCGCCAACTGACCTCGAATTTGGTGGGTATTTCGTTAGAATACCCTCCGTCGTTGTCGCCAAGTGTCCCAGTTCATGATTCCACGCCTGAAAGATGTTTCACCTGTCCAGAGCCATTACCTTGCTTTTATCGATGCCCTGCGCAAAACCGGGTTCGAGGGCGAGCTGAACCCGGATTACGCCAACCGCACCGTTCTGGCGACAGATAACTCCATTTATCAGGTCTTGCCTCAGGCCGTAATCTACCCGCGCCATCGCGAGGATCTGCAACGCCTGACCCGACTGATCAGCCAATCCGAATGGCACAGCATTGTCATCAGCCCGCGCGGCGGCGGTACTGGCACCAATGGCCAGTCGCTGACCGATGGCATCGTGGTCGACCTGTCGCGCCATATGAACCGGATTCTGGAAATCAACGCTGAAGAAGGCTGGGTGCGAGTCGAAGGCGGCGTGGTTAAAGATCAGCTAAACGCCGCGCTGAAGATTCACGGCCTGTTTTTCGCACCAGAACTGTCGACCAGCAACCGGGCCACTATCGGCGGTATGATAAACACCGACGCCAGTGGCCAGGGTTCGGTTATGTACGGCAAAACCCGCGATCATGTTCTAAACCTAAGCACCGTGCTGCTGGATGGCACCCTGCTCGACACCGGGCCGATAGACGAAGCGGCCCTCCTAGAAGCCAAGACACAGTCTGGCCTGGCCGGGCAGATCCATCAGACCGTCGACGATATTCATCAGCGCCGCCAGCAGGACATCGTGGCCCGCTTTCCGAAACTGAATCGCTGCCTGACCGGTTACGACCTGGCTCATATTCGCGACGAACAGGGCCGATTCAATCTGAACAACATTCTTTGTGGCTCGGAAGGCACACTCGGTTTCATTGTCGAAGCCCGGCTAAACGTGTTGCGGATTCCCAAGGTCTCAGCGCTGGTCAACGTACGCTACAACAGTTTTGAAACCTCCCTGCGCGATGCCCAGACGTTGATGGAGGCTCAGCCCACATCCATTGAAACCGTGGACAGCCGCGTGCTGGAGCTGGCCAAAGGGGATATCGTCTGGAACAACGTGGCTGAATATTTCCCTTCCGCCGAGGGCGAAGTGGTTAACGGCCTCAACCTGGTCGAGTTCACAGCCGACGACGATGCCACCCTAAAGGCTGGCGTCAAACGTCTTACTGACTCCCTCGATGCACTGCAGGGCCAACCCGGCAAGTGCAATGGATACTCAGTGGCCTGGGGCAATGCCGCGGTCAACCAAATCTGGGGCATGCGCAAGAAATCGGTTGGGTTGCTGGGCAATGCCCAGGGCGAAGCCCGGCCGGTTCCCTTCGTTGAAGACACGGCGGTGCCACCGGAACATCTGGCCGATTTCATCATGGCGTTTCGCAAAGTCCTGGACGACGAGGGCCTGACCTACGGCATGTTCGGCCACGTTGATGCTGGCGTATTACATGTGCGACCCGCATTGGACATGAAAGATCCGGAACAGGTCAAAACGGTGCGTCGGGTTACCGATGCCGTGGTCGAGCTGGTTCAGCAATACGGTGGTCTGCTCTGGGGTGAACACGGCAAGGGGGTGCGTTCCGAGTTTGCACCGGCGTTTTTTGGCGACCTCTACCCGGAATTGCAGGCCATCAAACGAGCCTTCGACCCTCACAACCAACTCAACCCGGGGAAAATCGCCACAGCGGCACCGGAACTCAAGTTGCTGGCGATTGATGCGGTAAAAATGCGCGGAGACTACGATCGTACCGTCCCGGTTGAAAGCTGGTCGTATCAGTCGGAAGCCATGTACTGCAACGGTAATGGCGCCTGCTACAACTACGACCCGAATGATGCCATGTGCCCTTCCTGGAAAGGCACACGGGAACGCAAACATTCACCCAAAGGTCGCGCGTCACTGATTCGCGAATGGGCGCGGTTGCTCGGTGAGCAGGGGCAAAATACCCAGGCCCTGGCAATGGCCGAGGCGCGGCGTGTGCCCTTACTGCACTGGATCCCCCGTGCCTGGAATACCTGGCGCCGCGAACGCGGCGACTACGACTTCAGCAACGAAGTCTACGACTCGATGGCAGGCTGCCTGGCTTGTAAATCCTGCACCGGTCAGTGCCCGATCAAGGTCGATGTCCCTGAATTCCGCGCCAAGTTTTTGCATTTGTATTACGGGCGCTATTTGCGCCCGCTGAAAGACTATTTCATTGGAACCCTGGAATTCGTTATTCCCTGGTTGGCCAAACGCCCTTTCAAATGGCTCTACAATGGGTTGATGTCAGCAAAACCGGTACAGTGGTTTCTGGAGCATGGCGCAGGCATGGTCGACAGCCCACGCATCCACCGTCACCAACTCGGCACTTTGATGCACAGGCTTGGCATCGACTGGGCAGAGGCAGACATTCTTCAGGGATTGCCCGCGGCCGAGCGCGAGCGGTCCGTCGTCATCGTACAGGATGCTTTTTCCAGCTTTTTCGATACCGATACCGTCGCCGATATTCTGCGCTGCCTGCAGCAACTGGGCTTTAAAGTGTGGGTCATGCCCTATCGGGCCAATGGCAAGCCGTTGCATGTTCATGGTTTTCTGAAAACCTTTACCTGGGTGGCCAAACGCCGTCAGAAAGACTTTTCGGAACTGGCAAAAAGCGGCATTCCATTGGTGGGTATCGATCCGTCGATGACCCTGGCCTATCGCTCGGAATACGTCAAATATCTGGACGGCAAGGTTACTCCAGTACTACTACTGCAGGAATTTTTGGGTCAACGACTGGAGCAACTTGAATCACAACAGGGCCGTTTCAAGTCAGGCGCCGTTAAGCTACTCGGCCATTGCACTGAAAAGACAAACGCCGCAGCCAGTATGAAGGACTGGCAGGCGGTCTTCACCGCACTGGGGCTAACGCTCGAACATGAGGCAGTAGGCTGCTGCGGCATGGCCGGTACCTACGGTCATGAGACGCGCAACAAAGATACCTCGGCAAAAATTTACGATCTTTCCTGGCGCGCCTTACTCGACAGTCAGCCCGCAGACCAATGGGTAGCCACCGGTTACTCCTGTCGCAGCCAGGCTCAACGTCAGCAGGGCGTCACCTTGAAGCACCCGCTGCAGTATCTGGCCGGTCGGTTTACTGGATAACAGTCTCCCCGAAAACGGGGGTGATCTCCAGCAAACACACCAGGCTGCATACCAGCATTGCCGAATCATCAATAGCAATCATGGATCGATTGCATAAAATGCCATGACGTGAATTCCGTAGCCGACAGGTTATGCTGAAAACTCACCCGTGAACAAAATCTCGGAACTGAACCAAAGGACACCTAATGACACCCTGGAGCCCAGAATCCTGGCGCCAAAAGGCCATTCGCCAACTGCCAACTTATCCAGACCAGAAGGCTCTGCAGGCGGTCGAAGCAGAACTTGCTCATCAGCCTCCCCTGGTCTTCGCTGGCGAAGCCCGTGCGCTTAAAAAGCAACTGGCCAGCGTCGCCAACGGTGATACCTTTCTTTTACAAGGCGGCGATTGCGCAGAAAGTTTTAAGGAATTCAATTCCAACCAGATTCGCGACACCTTCAAAGTGCTGTTACAAATGGCTGTGGTGCTGACCTTCGGTGGGCAGAGCCCGGTGGTGAAAATCGGTCGTATGGCGGGTCAGTTTGCCAAGCCACGCTCGGCCGATGATGAAACCATTGATGGCGTCACCCTGCCCTCCTACCGGGGCGACATCATCAACGGCATCGAATTCGATGAAGCCAGCCGTGTTCCCGACCCGGCCAGAATGCTGAAAGCCTACCATCAGTCATCATCGACCCTGAACCTGCTGCGCGCCTTTGCCCAGGGTGGGCTGGCTGATCTGCACCAGGTGCATCAGTGGAACCTGAGTTTTGTCGACAAGAGTCCCCAGGGCGAACGCTACCAACACCTAGCCGATATGATCGACGACACCCTGGCCTTTATGAGTGCCTGTGGCATTTCACCCGCGAATACACCACAGATACGCGAGACCCAGTTCTTCACCTCTCACGAAGCCCTGCTGCTGCCCTACGAACAGGCTCTGACGCGTCAGGACAGCCTGACCGGCGACTGGTACGACTGCTCGGCCCATATGCTGTGGATCGGCGATCGCACCCGACAACTCGACAGCGCTCACGTTGAATTCTGCCGTGGCATTCACAACCCGCTTGGCTTGAAAGCCGGTCCTAGCACAGATCCGGAAGACCTGATCCGTCTGATCGATATTCTGAACCCGAACAACGAACCCGGACGCCTAAACCTGATCGTGCGTATGGGCGCCGATAAAATCGCCGATCATTTTCCGGCGTTGCTGCAACGCGTTAAGGCTGAGGGCCGCAACGTAGTCTGGAGCAGCGATCCGATGCACGGCAACACCATCAAAACCGGCAACGGGTACAAAACACGCGCCGTTGAGTCGATTCTGTCGGAAGTAAAAGACTTCTTTCAAATTCACCGGGCAGAAGGCACACACGCTGGCGGTGTTCATTTTGAAATGACCGGTCGCAACGTAACTGAATGCATCGGCGGTGCTTTCGAGATTACCGAACACGATCTGGCAGAACGCTACCACAGCCACTGCGATCCAAGACTAAATGCAGACCAGGCACTGGAATTGTCGTTTCTGATTGCTGATGCGGTGAAGCAGGCGAGACGGGGATAATCGCTTGCTGATTAATTAAGCTGGTTAAATTATCCTCTACCCCCAGGCTCAACTGGTTGCCGGGAAGCCGTGCTGGCAACCGGGTAAGCCTATCCGGCAGCCATCACTTTGATCGTGGTTACCAGTTAAATCCAATACAATAAAAAGCGGGCCTAGCCCGCTTTTTATTTCTAGTAATCCAGTAATTTCGGCTTACACCACTCGAATATGCCACGGCTCGTAACGCACGCCATATTCATTGTCGGTGGTGTAACGGATCTTCACGAAGCCGAGATCCTGAAGTTTTTTGAACTCATCGGTCTGGGCAAAATCGGCGGTGAAGTTGCTCAAGCCGCCGTTAACCCGGCCCACGTCGAAGTCGCCGATCGCGTGGAAAGAATGCCCCGGAGGCGCCAGAGAGCGTGATGCGCGCGACAGATTGCCTTCAGATTGAATAGCCTTGGCCATAAATAAGTGGTATTGCTTGACCACTCCGCGAACACCACTGGTAAGTAGCAGGGTATCGCCCACTTTTTCACGCACCTTGTCGTAAAAAGCCTCAGAGTCACCGCGCAACAGGTAATGGCCACTGCCGGGAATCTTGGAGATATCATTTTCCGCGTAGCGGTGAGTCAAATCCGTTATTACCCGCTCGCCGAAAAAACCCAGACGAGAAACGTCGTCGTAAAACAGCTTCTCCAGGTAATCTAGCTCTGCGGTGGTGAAATCGCCTATGCGCGGCTGATAGCGGGCGTAGCGCAGCATGTCATCGAATGACAAAACGTTAAAATGGCCGTGCCCAACGTAAGACTGCACCCGATTCAATCGCTCCAGTGCCGTTACCAGAGTTGAATACTCAGTCTCGGTCATGTGAACGTCATCTGAGAAATCGTACTCGAAATGCTCCACTTTCTGGCGCACCCGCTCCGCTTCGTTTTCCACTTCAGCAACGTAAACAGGAGCCTCCACTGTCGCAGTGGTCTCATCCAGCATCGGTTGTTCAGGTCGGGAGGGTGTAAACGAGGCGACATCAGGTTTCAGTGTATTCACAACCGCAGGTTCCGGCGTTATGGCCGCAACCGTCTCAGACGGAGGGACCGTGATACCTAAGGCCTCACTGGGTGTCTCGTAGCGTGGGCCAACCGATTGCAAGGCTTGGGCGGGCTGGGCATAGCTGAGCCCTTCCCGATCTGGCGCAGCCGCATAGGGCGTCGCACTATGTGCCACCGCTTCATCGACCAACGGTGCCCCTTTCAGAGCTTGTTCTACCGCAGCTTTTGCCTGTTCAGCCTCGGTCAGACCCCAAACCTTGGAAGAACGCCGTATCATGTCAACGGAGGCATAGCCTGTTCCAACCAACACTGCAGATGCAGACAGCGTCTGGTACAGGAATTGTCTTCGATTCACGCATGTACTCCAGAAAAATGATGCATCAGGCACATTGTCTATGCTTGATGGCAGCCGAAACGCTCGAATCTTTAGTATGAGACGTCGGTCACATGCCAGTATCGGATGCCTTTACATTATTTGCAACGCACCGCTATCTATTGAAGTAATAAATCGATTACTTGATTCAAAACATCGTCTAGAGCGTCAAATATTTGTCTAAGGAAGCCTTATTCTGCTTCCAGAGCCAGATGCTTTGCTTTAATAAAGTGGCTGTGGTGTAAATGCAGCAAGTCAGACAGACGCCGAATCATGTGATCCTCATGCTTGTCGATCACACCGTCTGCAAGCGCCGTTCGCCACAAATCGACGATTAACGCCATTTTTTCATCGACGCTCAAACGGTCGTTCAGTACCTTGGTAAACTGAAACAAGTCGTGACTGTCAGCGTGTGTTTGCTGCGCGCGGGTAACCAGTGCCTGAACCTCGGCACGCGGCTCTCCGGTGCGCTCGATCAAACGCTCAATGATAGCTGCCTCTTCGCGGTCATCAGGGTGATGATCAGACATCATGATCTCGACCATCAAGACCGTGATGGCCTCTTCCACGGTCAATTCGGGAATGAGTTTCTCGGGGGTATCAAACCAGGCCATGATTTTCGATAACATAGCAACCTCTTTCAATTTATTAGCGTGACTGGCGAATTGACATGATCGATGCCCGACGGGCACCGTCTCAGAATGCTTACACTGGAGTTTAGCAAGCAGATGAACCTGACCACACCGGCTTTACTGTTCCCCGCCATTTCCTTGCTGTTACTGGCCTATACCAATCGATTTCTGGTCATTGCCCAGCTTATACGGTCACTCTACAAACAGAACGCAGATCACCCGGATCGCGATTTACGCGAGCAAATCCTTCACCTGAAAGTGCGTATTATCGCCATCAGGCGCATGCAGGTTCTGGGTATCATCGCGTTTATTTTTTGCGTTCTATCTATGCTGCTGCTGTTCCTGCAGCTGCCCGGCCCCGGAACGGTGCTGTTCGCTGCATCCCTTGTTTTACTCGTAGCCTCCCTGGGTTTCAGCCTGTATGAGGTACAAATCAGCGGCCAGGCACTGAGTTTGCAACTAAAAGGGCTGGAAGACCCGACATCTACAACGCAGTCTAATCCGTCAACAGATTCTCCATAATCGCCAGATACAGGTCAGTCAGAGTATCCAGATCGGCAATGGATACGCACTCATCCACTTTGTGGATGGTTGCGTTGACCGGGCCCAGTTCTACCACCTGTGCTCCAGTGGGTGCAATAAAACGACCGTCCGAGGTACCCCCGGCCGTCGACAGCTCAGTGGCAAACCCCTGCACTTGCTCAACAGCCACCGTCGCAGCCTGAACCAGCGCTCCACGATCAGTGAGAAACGGCTGACCTTTTACTTCAAATCGCAGGTCATACTCGAACCCCTGCAAGTCGAGCAGTGCACGGGTACGTTGCTGCAATTGGTCAACCGTCACTTCAGTGCTAAAGCGAAAACTGAACATTATTTCGGCATCGCCTGGAATCACATTGGTGGCGCCGGTGCCGGACCTAATGTTGGAAATCTGAAAGCTCGTCGCCGGGAAAGAGTCGTTCCCCTCATCCCATACCTCGGTACTCAGCGCAGCGATGGCAGGCGCCGCCAGATGCACCGGGTTTTTGGCCAGATGTGGGTAGGCAACATGACCTTGCACGCCCTTAATGGTCAGATACCCCAACAGGGAACCGCGGCGGCCGTTTTTGATGGTATCGCCAACCACAGCGGTGCTGGACGGCTCGCCGACCACGGCCCAGTCGATCTGGTCGCCGCGCTCGGTTAGGGCTTCCACAACCCGCACGGTGCCGTTATAGGCATCACCTTCTTCGTCCGAGGTAATCAGAAAAGCCAGCCGGCCCTGATGTTTTGGATGCCGGGCGGCGAATCGCTCTGCAGCCACTACCATAGCCGCCAGGCTGCCTTTCATGTCGGCCGCTCCACGGCCGTAGAGCATGCCATCATGCTCAGTCGGCTCAAACGGGGGAAAAGTCCAGTTCGAGGCGGCGCCTGTCGGCACCACATCGGTATGGCCGGCAAACACCAGCAACGGGTGACCTTCTCCATGCACAGACCAGAGATTGTCGACATCGTCGAAACGCATTGACTCGTTGGTAAACCCGGCGGCCGCCAGACGCTCACCCATCAGAGCCTGGCATCCCTCATCCTCAGGGGTCACCGAGGCGCGTGAAATAAGTTCTTTAGCCAGAGCCAACGTTGCAGAGGACATAGACGACCTTTTTTACGAAAAGAATGATGGCGGGTATGATACGGGTAAATGGCCCAAGCGTTAACCAGGGAGCAACCCTTTCCGCAATGACAGTACCCTCTTTCCGGCGAAGCCGATGGTATCATTGGCTTCAGGCCAGAACGCCAGAGCCCGCCGTCGCCCTGAAACGTTTCACCACCGGTGGCTTTGTGTTTTGTGCTGGCCTAATGGTTATTCTCATGACGAATGCCTTGCTCGCACCCAGCCTGCACCAGGAAATCATGACACTTATGGGCCTGCTGCTGAGCTTGGGTGCCTTTTTTGCGCTGATGGGGTATTTGGCCATCAGTCTGTTACGAATACCGCTGTTCTTACTGGAGCCTTCGCATGACCGAAGCGACTGACATTGAAATATACATTGCCAACACCTCCGCTGAATCCCTTAAAACCTGGCTTGCGGACCAACTGGATGCCGTAGAACCGGCCAAACGGCAAGCCGGTATGCCACAGAATGCGATCGCCATGACCGGTCACTGGCACGGGCAGGCGTTCTCCATTCTGGTTCTGGAACGTGTGGTTGGCCGTTTCACCAGCCTGTGGTTAAACAGCAACGACCTGCCCTGGTTAGATGACCCGGCCTGTGCCCGGGCCGCAAGCGCGCACTTCAACCAGGAAGCGCGCATCTCCGCCGGTGGCTGGACAGAATCGGACGACCCGGATGCCTGGGTTCAGATCATTCCAGACGGCACCGAGACCGCTATTAACTGGAAAACCGGCTAAGCCCTAAAGGCACTAAAAGCAGACTCAAAAGTCAGGCACAAAAAAGGCGGGTTATACCCGCCTTTTTTGTGGTCCATAGCCGATAAACAATTACCGCTGCCTGACCACTGTCACATCTTCGGCTTGCAAACCCTTGGTGCTTTCAACTACGCCAAACTTGACGCGCTGTCCTTCCTGCAGCGAGCGGTGCCCGCGGCCTCGAATCGACCTGAAATGTACAAACACATCTTCCTGATTATCACGGGTAATAAACCCAAACCCTTTGCTCACATTAAACCACTTGACGATTCCCTCTTCGCGACCATCTTTTTCCGCCTGCCCCATCAGCGACTGCGCCATGTATTGCGCCAGTGTCGCCAGAACACACACGACGATGAGCACCGCTGCAAAGGCACCCCATTCGGAGCTGCTAACCCGGGTGTTGGTCAGTTCAGCCACCGTTACCTCAGCACCCACCCCAGACAAGACCAGAGCGGCCGCCAAAATAACCGGCGCCGGAAGGGCTACCAGCAGCGCCACACCGGCGCGAATCAAAAACGTTCTTGCATTCATAATTACCACTCAACTGTTCGAATTGTTGTCAATTTTACGCTCAATCCATGAATACGCTGTTATCATAAGCAGACTGTTAATATAAGCAGATAGAACTACACCAATGGCATCGGCTGATGCAAAATATCCCTTTGCAAACCGCCATGACTGAGCTTCGCGCTCGAGACCTCAGGTCCAGAAGAGCCTGTGATCAGTCACTGCAAAGCCCGTCATAATGCCAAATATCACGCCAAAAACCAGCCCCGGAACACGAATATGAATCAGCAAGACCGTCTGACAGACTTGGAAATACGCCTGACTCACCAGGATGACACCCTCGAACAGTTAAATCAGGTCATCGCTGATCAGCAACAGAGACTGACCCGGCTCGAACTCGCCCTGCAACGTCTGGCCGCAGAACATAGAGACCTGAAAGAGGGATTGTCACCCGAGATTGTCGACCAGCCACCGCCACATTACTGATACCCGGGTTACAGCATGATTCTGCGTTTGACCTTCGGTTGAGGTAAACTAGCGTCTTTAATGTTGGCAGGTAGGTGCCCCGATATGCGTTCGTTGCTCGACATGATCAGCCGCTGCGTTCAAAGCGTCTTGTTTTTATGGGTCAGAACCGACAACAAGCCGTCCAGTGTTGATCTGGACGCCCTGACCCGGGAAACGCCCGTCGTTTACGTTCTGGAACAACAATCCACCGCCGATGCCATGGTGCTCGATCATCAATGCCGTAAACTTGGATTGCCCGACCTAACCCGGCGTCTGAAATTGCCCGGGCTCGAAGGCCGCCGGCCTTTGATCAGCATTCACGCACGCCGCTCGGTGCTGCGGCGCCATCGCAGCGCCGTCGCCCCCCTGATCCAGCCCATGCTGAATTATCTGACTGACAACCCGGATGAAGATATCCTGCTGGTTCCGGTTGCGCTGTTCTGGGGCCGGGGCGCACGCAAGAGCAACAATCTGCTCAAGGTGCTGTTAAGTTCAAACTGGAACCTGGCTGGACGCCTCAAAAAGCTGTTTACCGTGCTGATTAACGGTCGCAATACCTACTTTGAACTCAATGAACCAGTCTCACTGCGCCAATTGGTGAACGATGAGCCCAACACTGACGTTGCCAGTCGCAAAGTTGCCCGGGTGCTGCGCGTTCATTTCCGGCGGGTGCGCACCGCCGTAATCGGTCCGGATCTATCTCACAAGCGAGTACTGATCAGTCATCTATTGCACACTGCCCCCGTCCGAAAAGCGATTGAACAGCATGCCTCAGCCAAGGGTGTCAGCCGGGAGAAAGCCGAACGCCTTGCCCAGAAACACGCGAACACCATAGCTGCCGATGTCTCATACAATGTCATCCGCTTTCTTGATGTCATTCTGACCTGGTTGTGGAACAAAATATTCAACGGCGTCATCGTGAACGGGCTCGATCCGGTAAAAAAATTGGCTGAGGACCATGAAATCGTTTATGTGCCCTGCCACCGCAGCCATCTCGACTACCTGCTGTTAAGTTACTCCCTGTATTACCAGGGGTTGAACGTGCCCCACATTGCCGCTGGCGAAAATTTAAACATGCCGGTTGTCGGCGCTCTGTTACGCCGCGGCGGGGCTTTCTTTATTCGCCGGAAGTTCGGTGGCGACAAACTCTACACGGCTGTTTTTAACGAATACATACATTCCGTTTTTTCCCGTGGCTACCCAGTCGAGTATTTTGTGGAAGGCGGCCGCTCACGCACAGGAAGGATGCGACCACCTGCCACTGGCACACTGGCAATGACGGTACGCAGCCATTTGCGGGATCACCGCCGCCCAGTTGTTTTTATTCCGGTATACATCGGCTATGAGAAAGTGTTCGAATCCCGATCTTATCTGGGCGAACTGCAGGGCCAGGAAAAGAAAAAGGAAAATCTGTTCGACCTGGTCAAATCCGTCCGTCGGCTCAAAAACTACGGCCAGGTGTTTCTGAACGTCGGTGAGCCGCTGCATTTGAACACCCTGTTGTCTACCCTTCAACCCGGCTGGGATCAACACCAATACGGCCCGGATGACCGGCCAAGCTGGATGGTGCCCTTCGTCGATGAACTGTCCCGAGCCGTGGTAACCCGCATCAATTCAGCTGCCGCACTGAACCCGATCAACCTGGTGGCGCTGACGCTACTGGCAACACCGCGCCAGGCTATGGACGGAGAACTCTTGCAACAACAGCTCACCCTGCTGATTGGGCTGCAACAGCACCTACCTTATGACACTCACATCACCTGGCCTGAAGGTGATGCAAAACAATGGATAGACTATACCGAGCAAATGGGCATGTTACGGCGAATCCCGCAGAAGCTCGGCGACCTCTTCGGCCTCGACAGCCAGAACGCAGTCCTGATGTCCTATTACCGCAACAATGTACAACATCTCTATGCCATTCCGGCTCTGGTCGCCGCGTTGCTCGGACAAGGCCAGGGTATCAGTCTCAACAAACTCAAAGAGCAGGTCGGGTTGATATACCCCTATCTGCAGAGTGAACTGTTCCTCGCACCCAGCATCGGAGAAGCCCAGCATCAGGTTACGGTCTGGATCGACTTTTTTCATCAGGCTGGCTTGATTCATCGCCATGAGGACCGCTGGTTTGCCTCACTGATGGGAACCGCCAGCCGCCTGAAACTCGAACTGCTGGCCGCCATCATGGTGCCAACTCTGGAGCGGTACCTGCTAACACTGGCGGTATTGATTCGTGCAGGTTCGGGGCAAGCGACCAGTACAGAAGTAGAAAACCAGTCACAACAAATGGCACAGCGATTGTCACTCCTTAATGGCCTTAATGCGCCGGAATTCTTTGACAAGGCGTTGTTCAAAAATTTTCTACAAACGCTGAAAGCCCGGCAGGCGATCACGGTCAATGAACAGCATTGCCTGGAGTTTGACGATCGCATACTAAACATCGTACTGGCATCCGACAGTGTGGTGCCGGCTCAGGTGTTGTACTCGATCATGCAGGTAACCGGTCTGCGTGAAGCCGAGCCGGAATCAGCGCTGGCAATTGAGCCTCACTAGTGC
>NZ_JBBECH010000032.1:0-29528 GCF_040881935.1 Saccharospirillum sp.
GAGATCTAGTTTAACTCATACATCAAGTGTATGGATTCAGGTTGACACACAGGGAGTTCGCCGCGAATCCAATGCGATCGGATCTCTACACAGCGGTCAACAACGCCTTAGAATGAACAGTTACCGCTTAGGGTGGGTGTCCATGTTAGCTGTTTCAAGTTCTTCGTTCATCATGAACTCCCAAGAACGACGCAACCTTTTTCATCGCTTCACTGCTCGATGGCTTCACTGTTTAGTTTGCGGCCACGTTACTCATTCAGTTTAGCTCAAGTCTCACTCATTAATGCCGACTTGTTGTCATATTGACTTCGAGTAATGACTTATCTGGATACCCATCACAATATTAGTTAAACCTATAGAAATTAAGTATTTGATAGCCTCTTGGTTTGGATGTCCAGATTACTCCCAATCTTACTTCTGTTGACTAGCAAAGCCTGACTTTCATTTGGCATGTCTGTAGTCTGTATTCAGTTCACTACCTTGGATGTCCTGTTTAGTCGCACGCAGCCTGAACACGAATAGCTCCCATTAATCGCGGCCTTTAGCTGAGACTTAGCATCTACTTGCTTTCTGCATTTCTTACAATCCAAAGTCACAACTGACCTCTACTCATTGGGCTACCTGGACACCCATCGCAATTACAAACTGTAACGGTGGGTGTCTACACAGTCTTGTCTCTACATCCAGATGCAGAGTTCCTTCAAACCTCACTTCGATGGGTATCCTGTTAGCCCCTTAGCCCCGGGGTGTCTGAATAAACCGCTTGCACTCCTGCTTACCTATGTGACGTCCGATTCACTGTCCTTCGCTTTTTTTGATCGCTTCCTAATGTGCAGCATCGAGCAAAAATATTGCCTTACACTAACAGACTCCTGCAGCCCTTTAGCGATGCGCTCATGTAGAATGGTCAAGAATAGATAGTTGAAGGCAGTCAATAATGCCAAGACATAAACTAGTGCATAGAGAATGCTTATACTCCAACACAGAATGCCGCTTCCCACCGTTGCCATCAAAATGGACATCACGACCATCTGGTCCACTGTATTCTCTGCTTTTTCCGATTGCGGGTGAGCCATGATAGGCGCCTTGCAGGCAAACACGCCCATGACTGAATAAGTGCTGGCTATCAAAAAAAGTACGCCGGCAAACACCTGTATATCGCTTGTCGGCTCCCGCCCCCAAATAAATAGAAGCATGGCCACACTGAATGCAGCAATACCGCTAAAGGTAATAGCATTACTCTTCAAAACAATCTGACGGAGCTTGATCTCTTCCGGTTCCGTTTTCGTTTTCGTTTCCACTGATCTACCTCTTTCAACACTACTGACACTTAACATCTATTGGATTACCACTTTATTAGGCTATCACTGTGTTCTTTGGACTCCCACCTCTAGTAATAGTAATTATCTATTAATACGAAGACTATGATAGTCTCTTAAAGTGGATGTCCATGTTAGCTATGACGTTAGCTTGCTTATCAAAATTAACGCCTCAATAGGCTACTAACGTGGATGTCCCAATTAGCCGTTGTTACAAACTGTAACGGTGGGTGGCTCCACAGTCCCCTACCACTGCACATCCCGGTGCGTGCGCCGCGCCTTCCTGTGTGGCCGTGATGAGCACTCCGGTAACGACTACGAACACCGCCGTGGCTGGATTGAGCAACGCATGCTGACGTTAGCCAAGGTATATGCACTCGATATCTGCGCCTATGCCGTTATGTCCAATCACTACCATGTCGTACTGCACATAAACGCCAAGAAAGCCAAAGCCTGGTCGGATACCGAAGTCATTCAACGCTGGCACGCCCTGTATGCTGGCAATTTCCTAAGCCATGAGTACTTGGCCGGTAAAGACCTGTATGAAGAGCAACTCAGAGTCATTTCAGAGCTGGTATAGACAGATTCGAACAGACAAGCGCGGAAGTATCGATCAGCAGACCCCGCCTATTCTCGAACGCCTCGACATCGATATCGACCACTGGGTCTATAACACTCAGCATTTCGAGAGCCAGTTTAAAGGATTGGTGGGCACAGTCCTTTCGATCAAAGCCCAATGTCAACGGTTTGGATACCAGCGAACACCGGGGCTGGCGGCTGCGACACAGCTAGCCTGACCCATCCTTTCAAAATCAATTATCAGGGCTGCCTGATGCTTTTCCGTGACTGAAAACCATGGTATTAGGCCGAAACTAACTGGACACCTATCGCAATTACAAACTGTAACGATGGGTGTCTTCATAGTCACCCATGAGTGGTATTACCAAACGTGATGACCGATACCTTCGAGCCTTGTATGTCCATGGCGCCAGGGCCGCTCTGTCGCGGTGCAAACGACCGGGTGACCCAGTTCTTGCCTGGGCTCGACGTCTGGAAGCACGTCGGGGGAAACACAAAGCTGTTGTAGCGCTTGCGAGCCGAATGGCCCGATTAGCTTGGACCCTGATTAAAAAGCAGGAGGTATACCAAGCGGTATGAAGGCATGGCTTAATCGAGTTTAACCCTGCCAAAGTCCGTCGAATCAATGATGAATTAGCGGTTACTCCGCCTTGGCATTAGTCTGGTCTGGACATGGTTTCAGTAAACCGAGTGGGTGTTTTAGACAGTCAAGTGCGGATCTTCATCAGGGCCCAGGAGTGAACTTTAAAATCACTCCTAACCAGTAGGCCGGATATATGTCAGCACGACTGCTCTATCATTGAGATGAACGGTAAAGGCAGTGCAATAGAAGAAGCTTAGAGCCAGACCAAAATCTGGCTTAACGGATTACTGTGGCTTGACAGGTGTCGGGCGTCCATATATGTCCAGTTTGCCTTGGGTGTCCCGTTTAGTCACTAGGATGTTGTCAAATGGAAAAAATCCACTTAAGGTGGCAAATTATATGGGATATTCTGATTGGGGAATGATCCGCAAAGCTTACGGTCGTTGGATAATAAAGGGCCATTATAGATGAGTGATACTACAGAGTTTCTAACGAACCTAAGTAAGAGCATTAGAACTAAAGTAAAAGCTATATTCTCAGGTATCGATGACTATATCGATGATCGTTTGAAATCACCTTTCATTTGGTCATTTATCCTCTCATGGTTAGTCATAAATTGGGAAATACCAGCAAAAATAGTATTCGAGAACGAAGATGTAGATGTTGAATGGCTTACAATTCAAATAAGTTCTATTGAACAGCATGAATACCTCATTCCATTGTTGTTTTCATTTTCATACGTAATAATACTTCGCCCATTGTTTAGCCTTTTGGGAGGGTTTGGTAAATGGATGATGGGTGCCTCTCAAAAGTTCAATGACTTTATTTTAAAGAGGCAGCCTATACATCACGCAGAGCTAGTGAAGGAAAGAAGGCGTGCAAAATATTTTCGAGAAACAGCAAGTAGTGAGTTCATAGAGCTGGAAGAGCTAAGGAAGAAGTATGATGCGCTAAGAGCGGAATCAGAAATTTCAGACGACGCATTAAATGCATCAAAAGAAGAGGCGAAGTACCTAACTGTCAAGCTAAAGGAGCAAGAGAGAATAGCAGAAGGGTTAACAAGTGTAATAGATGTCTATCTGGAAGAAGGTAGACTCATTAATAAAGAAATTAAAGAGTTTATGAAGGAAAATCCAAGATTAAAATCAACTCGGATTGATAATATTTTTAGCAGGCTGAATTTATTTAGAAAAAATATATCTAATTCTTCTAGTTCAGAAGACAATAATGAGTACAGCTCCAAGATTAAGATGACTTTTGATAATAATACACCTTTTGAAGAAAATTTTGAAGACTCTAATAATAAGTACTTTGTAGAGAAGCGAGTTTTATTGTCACTATATGACGCTGAATGGTTCAATCAAGTAGAGGTTGCAGAAAATCTAGGGCTCAAGGATGTGGAAGTAGAAGATGCACTAGCGGCGATCGTAGCATCTGGTTGGGCCAATAAACAGAGAGACGGTTACCGCCTTACTACTAGAGGCAAAGAAAGAATATCAGCTATAGTTGATGAATCTGATCAGTCTCTCCCAGAGCTGAATCATGACCACCTAAATCGTCTGCGTGAAATTATCCTGGAGCATCTTTCTTACACGCCATTGAGCGAGCGAGATATCAAGAGTAAGATGAAGCTATTCTGGAATATCGAAATTTTGCTAGAGGAACTTATAAACAAAGGCGACATTGAGAAATCTGGAGAGTTATATCGAATAAAATAAAGAGTGCGTAGGTGGACACGATGCAACCTGTTGAAAGGTAGAAGATAAACGGACACCCACTGCAATTACAAACAGTAACGATAGGTGTCAAGACAGTAGGCCCCTTGGGTGTCCTGTTTGCCATTTCTTGGATGGGTGTCCATTTGGTCTAGTCTGCTGAGGGGTCATCATAAACTTCATGTAATGTTTTAAATAGATTAATCTTCGTTGTTATGTCAGCAATTCTATTATCAAGGATATCTAATCTTTCTTGATAAAAATGTATTCTACTAACATTTTCCAAACTAAAGTCTTTTTCGTTTAAATGCACTATCTTTGACCCTATCCATTTTTTTTCTTCTTGATACTCTTCAATCTTTAAAATATATTCCTTAAGCCTTTCCTTTACATTAAATTCATCATTTATTGAAGACTTATCCTCAATTTTCGTCTTCCTTTCATCTAATCCTATGGTTTCCCAGAGACTTTTGGAATAGAAAGACCCAGAATATCTATGGCTATTGCGTATATCCTTTAACTCTTCCACGACCTTTTCCGTAACAGGCTCATCGAACTTTTTCGATGCTCTTTCAATAAAGCTGCTAGCCACATACATCAGAAAGTCTTGGCCTGTTTCTGCTTTAAACTCCTCAATTAGTTCGGGTCTCGGGCCAATTGTCTTGCCTTCAACCTCTCTCCACCAATCTTCTTTCTGATCGTCAGTTACAAAAATCACAGGTCTTTTCTGATCTTTAGCCATCCCGATGATTTCTTTCCAGACAATCAAATCACCATAAACTCGGCATTTAGACCTAAACGAATCTGAACTACCATCCTTAACTTGATCTTTATAGCCAGGCGGTATTTTTTCCTTATATCGTTTTTCGCCTTCACTTATTAGCTTAACCAACTCATTCTCAGAAAACCCAGATCCAATATTTCCAGAAAATAAGCTACTAATTCGATCTTGAATATCATCATTTTGAAACCTAGACTCATGCAGTTCCTTATTTTCTTTCAGCTCTTTAGCTATCTCGTCAAAAAGTTTATTTGCTTTTTTAAGAGTACGATCGCTTACAAATGGATGCTTCCTCGAGTTTTCAAGGCTTCTCTTCAACTTATCAATTTCTTTTTCCGTTGCATCATACTCTTTCGACTGCTTTGATATTTCACTGAGTCTATTACTTAGATATTCTTCAGCCACGCGATAAGGCATCCATAATCTACCATCAATTTTACCGAAGATCTTTAATAGTTCATTTCTAGCCGAATCAGAATATCTATAGAGATTAATCAAGACGTTAGTATCAATTACGAATAGACAATTATCCCAGATATATTGATACTCCTCTCTTGTCAACTTAAAGTGACCTGGGAACAGCTTTTTTAGAGTCATTTTTTCACCTACAACATAATGTGGTTGAATAGTTTCTAGATTTTAGATTCACTTAAATATCATGGTTTGATTAATGCGTAGAAAGTAGAGTATTACATCAACCCACGCAACTTCGTTCTAACAGCCAGTATAATATGAAGGATTAATTATCGCTAGAATCATGAACACATACTCCCATACAATCACTTCGCATGCCCTTCATTGTCTAGCTAGGTATGAGATGTTCAATCAGCTACAATTAGATCACTACAAATGACTTAGTAAATCTATATTGAAGTATTTAACTCTATCAAAAGTAATGCTAATTGGCCCCCATCGTAGTTACAAACAACAACGATGGTTGTCCTCTTAATCGTTTAGTCGTTCTTTTCAGGAATTTTTACCTATCCCCGGACTCCCACCTTGAAATGGCTTGTACGCATTTCCATAACCCAGTTTATTTTTTGATTTGACATTGGCTGCAGGAATGCCCACTTTTTTCGCTTCTACTTTGGCTTTCAGCTTTGCTTTCTTCGCTGACTTGATAACTTGACTGATTATTTTTCGTGCGTCTGGATTGGACTGTTCAACATCTAAATTTTTCTCCGCTATAAGATCTCCATTTAACACCCTATAGCAAAGCCTCCTAATTCTCTTCCTGTATGCTTTCTTCTCGCTGAGTTCCAATTTCTTCCTTTTACTCATTGGTCCCTCCAATAGAGGCATAGTGATCAATATAGACAACCACCTTGGCTTTTCAATCCGCGTTAGGCTAGGTATCCGTCTTTCAATAACTAAACTGACACAACCGCTTTGGCTAGAGCGTCCCCAGCCCACCACCCTCCAAAACAATCAACAAAAACCATTGAACCTCAGGCATTAATGAGCAGTTAATTTGGATGTCTAACTTCGTTTCAGCTACTGGAAGCAAGACAAAAAGCCGAGAAGACTCTGTTTCCTAATTTTTGTGGTGTGTCTTCTTTGGCTTAATCAGTTAAACGCCCACTAAGAAAAAACCCGGCAGCCGCCAGGTTCTTTGTGCTGATATTTTTAAATCAATAGATTTATAGCATAGAAAAGCTAGGACTTGATAGTTCGTTTTAAAGAGCTATCACTCCTAACTTGTTTTATCGCACTTGAGTACTTCGTGACCAAGAAGTCTTTCTTCCATGACGGCCATTTTGAATACGCCTGCTCAGCCCTTTCCAAGTTATCTTGAAGTTTTACGTCTTTATTCATCAGATGCTCTCCCCTTTTTTACTAGCAATTTTAACTCATTGTTCACAGCAATCTCAGATTCCATGTAAGATAATGGCGACATTGGGACCCTTAATTCTGAGTCTTGCCGTACCCAATTAACAGCATATCCGTCTTTTTTCCGCTTCATCTTTCGTCCGCTACTTAACTTCATAGAGAAAAGATCTATAAATCGCCGAGGCCCGACTCCTACAAAAGGCCTAAAAACCACCCTACCCTGATCATTCTCAACAATACGGTCATCTACATTGAAACGACTTCCTTCGGTATCTATAGAATCATCATGCAGCTTACTAGCGAAACTTTTGGGATATGGCTCAATATAGACGACTTCTTTTACCCCAGATGCAACAATATGCTTAGCACAATTATGGCAAGGGAAAGTAGTTGTATAGAGAGTGGAACCTCTTACCTTTACACCGTTTCTAGAGGCTTGGAGAAGAGCCTCCATCTCCGCATGGACCGCTCTCCCATACTCCGTCAAATCCATTATTTTAGACTTCTCTAGTTTTTTAATAACTCTATCGTAAGCGTCTGACTTTTCTTTTGACTCCGTAATGGCGAAAGCTACATCTTCCAGTATACTGTTTTTTTCATGTTCGTTAGAATCGTACCCATACTCATCAGTATAATCTCTTTTATCATCTTCTCCAGGCCAATATAAGCCTCCACCATATTTAGGTACGTCATTGGCACCTGTAGATATTATATCTCCATATTCATTTGCTATGACTGCTCCAACCTGTCTCGATAGATCAGCTGAACGTAATGACGCTGCATACGCCATAAACATGGCGTATTCTTCTTCAGTTGGAGGAGCAAAAGGATCAGAAAAGAGAAGATTCAATATTCTTCCAAGTTGCTTTGACAATCGCTCAGTGTCATCGGTTGTTGCAAATGCATCTGCTAACTGAAATACGTTCCTAGTTTGTTGTCCCAAAGGGTTATTTTCTTTATCATCCCTTTCAATTAGTCTATCGAGATCACCATCTGAGACCACACCCTTCAGTTCTCGCAAATAATGTTTTTTACTTTCCGTACTGGCTGAAATGCCTAGCAAAAAAAATCCAGAGCCGTAAACCTGCCTTAGGGTATCAACTTCATCGGCATGCTTTAATGACCTCAGAATATGGACCGTCCTTCCTAAGGGTTGGCTTACTCCGTCTTCTTGCTGCCTTTGGCTACTTATCTTATTTATTGCCAGTAATGAATAAAAGTCGCCTCGATTATATTTTTCTCTAAGGTCGGTCCCTTTTTGCATCCCATGATCTAGACGCTCTACTTCACTTTGGAAACTGAGCTCTTCCTCATCATCGAGCTCTCTCGCCAGTTCGCTTAGATGTATTAAATTCGGGGTATAATTAAACAGCTTTATTAGCGAAAGCAATCTAGTTTCTACATCATCAATATTAACGCCAACAGGACACACAAGGCCCAGCACCAGCTCACAATCTTTAGCGTAGTAATCCAAGGCTTTCTTCCTTCTTATTATTAGCCTGTAAATCAATCTCTTACATAAAAGTCAGCTCGTATGATTCAGAACACTGTTTGCTTTTAAGTTGTTGATCCTAATAAGGCGCTCACTGGCATGTTAGAAGTCACGCTGCTACTGCTTCTACATCTAATTAGATCAGATTACCCCAGTTTTGGCGGCTTGGCCACGTCTAGACGAACTCCATCCGCGAAAAGCCGACGTCCGAAAATTGCCTATTTATGTCGGCGCACCTCTGTCAGCCCCACATCGAGCGCAACCCCCTCACAACTTTCCAACTGCAACCAAAGCTATCTCACTCAACCCCTCACCCCCACTCTTAACATACCCCTAATATCCCGCTTCATCCTCTTTGTCGAGTACGTTGCGTAGGCCTACCACTTCGCGCTGCCCCAGGATATTGCATTCTGGTTCGCACCGAGCAGTGGCGCGGAGCCCTGTTTGCTGTACGCCCTGTCACCCAGGTGGCTGGCATCCTACGAGGGACGACGGCGGTTAGGCCAGCGGGAGAGGGAGCAATACGGTACGGTGGTCAGTCTACAACCGCCGCACCGCCTCAACCGCCACCTCATTCAACCCATCACCCCCGGCCTGCAAATGCTCCCGAATCGCGGCCTTCATCGGCTTTGCCCAGAACTTTTTCAAGTGCCCGGCCACTGCCTCTGCGGTGGCCTCCGGCGTCTCCTGCTTGGGCGCATTGTCAGCAATCTGATTCACCATCTTAATCAATGAGTCAATTTGGCGGCTCATGGTGTTGGTCTCACTTCATCACCGGTTCGGTGGGTTCTGATGTATTCAACAACCCCCACTGCTTCTTGTGCTGAGCCCGGTGGCGTTCCTGCCACGCACTAGGCTGCGCAACTTTTTCGCATTGCACAGCGGTTACTTTGTATTCAGGGCAGTTGGTGGCCCAGTCTGAGTTGTCGGTGGTAATGACGTTGGCGCCGCTGACCGGGTGGTGGAAGGTGGTGTAAACCACGCCCGGTTGCATGCGGGTGCTTATTTTGGCTTGCAGCACAGTGTCGCCGGCGCGGCTGGTCAGGCCGACCCAGTCGCCCTCGTTAATGCCGCGTTCTTCGGCGTCGTGCGGGTGCAGCTCCAGCCAGTCCTGGTTGTGCCAGCTCTGGTTGTCGGTGCGCCGGGTCTGGGCGCCTACGTTGTATTGGCTGAGGATGCGGCCGGTGGTCAGCAGCAGCGGGAACTTGCGGTTGGCGCGTTCTGTGGTTGGTACGTAATCGGTCACTATGAAGCGGCCCTTGCCGATCGGGAAGTCCTGCTCGTGCATGATCGGCATGCCGTTCGGGTAGGCGTCGTTGCACGGCCACTGAATGCTGCCGAGTTCGTCGAGTTTCTGGTAGGTCACGCCTTTGAAGCTTGGGGTCAGGCTGGCGATCTCGGCCATGATCTGTTCCGGGTGGTCGTAGTGCATGGCGTAGCCCAGGGCGTTGGCGAGGTCTTGGGTGATTTGCCAGTCTTCCTTGCCGGCCAGGGGTGGCATCACTTTGCGTACGCGGTTGATGCGGCGTTCGGCGTTGGTGAAGGTGCCGTCTTTTTCCAGGAAGGAGGAGCCTGGCAGCAGTACGTGGGCGAATTTGGCGGTCTCGTTCAGGAACAGGTCTTGTACGATCAGGCATTCCAGTGAGCTCAGGGCTTGCTCTACGTGCTGGGTGTTGGGGTCAGACTGGGCGATGTCTTCGCCCTGCACGTACAGGCCCTTGAAGCTGCCGTCTATGGCGGCGTCGAACATGTTGGGAATGCGCAGGCCGGGTTCGGAATCTATGGTCACACCCCAGGCGGCTTCGAAGGCTTTGCGCGGGCCGTCTTGCGCTACGTGCTGGTAGCCCGGCAGTTCGTGCGGGAAGCTGCCCATGTCGCAACTGCCCTGCACGTTATTCTGGCCGCGCAGCGGGTTCACGCCCACGCCTTCGCGGCCGATGTTGCCGGTGGCCAGTGCCAGGTTGGCGATGCCCATCACCATGGTGGACCCCTGGCTGTGTTCGGTGACGCCCAGGCCGTAGTAAATGGCGCCGTTGCCTGCGTTGGCATACAGGCGGGCGGCTTCGCGCACGCTGGCGGCCGGTACGCCGGTGATGCTTTCGGTCGCTTCCGGTGCATGGCGTTCTTCACGAATAAACGCTTGCCAGGCGGCGTAGCCGGCCGGGTCGCAGCGCTCGGCGATGAACATCCGGTCTTCCAGCCCTTCGCTGACCACGACGTGCGCCAACGCGTTGATCAGCGCGACGTTGGTGCCGGGGCGCAGTGGCAGGTGCACGGCTTCGCCGCCGTGCGGGGTGGTCATTAAATCGATGTGGCGCGGGTCGGCGACAATGAGTTTCGCGCCCTGGCGCAGGCGGCGGCGCAGTTGGGAGGCGAACACCGGGTGGGCGTCGGTTGGGTTAGCGCCAATCACGATGATCACGTCAGCCTGCATCACTGAATCGAAGGTTTGGGTGCCGGCGCTTTCGCCGAGGGTTTGTTTCAGGCCATAGCCGGTGGGTGAATGGCACACCCGGGCGCAGGTGTCGGTGTTGTTGTTGCCAAAGGCGGTGCGCACCAGCTTTTGCACCAGGTAGGCTTCTTCATTGGTGCAGCGCGAGGAGGTTATGCCGCCCACGCTGTCGCGGCCGTATTTGGCCTGAATGGCTTTAATGCGGTCAGCGGCGAAGCTAAGGGCTTCATCCCAGCTTACTTCGCGCCAGGGGTCGTCAATGTGGTCGCGAATCATCGGTGTGGTCAGGCGGTCCGGGTGGGTGGCGTAGCCGAAGGCGAAGCGCCCTTTTACGCAGGAGTGGCCGTGGTTGGCGTGGCCATCCTTAAACGGGACCATGCGCACCAGCTCGTTGCCTTTCATCTCGGCCTTGAACGAGCAGCCAACGCCGCAGTAGGCGCAGGTGGTTACTACCGAGTGTTCTGGCTGGCCCTGGTCGATGACGGAGTTTTCCATCAGCGTCGCCGTTGGGCAGGCTTGCACGCAGGCGCCGCAGGAGACGCATTCGGAGTCCATAAAGTCGTCGTTCTGGCCGGCGGATACTTTCGAATCGAAGCCGCGCCCGTCGATGGTCAGCGCGAAGGTGCCCTGCACTTCCTCGCAGGCGCGCACGCAGCGTGAACAGACGATGCATTTGCTCGGGTCGAAGGTGAAATAGGGGTTGCTGGTGTCTTTTTCGGCGCTTAAATGGTTCTCGCCTTCATAGCCGTAGCGCACCTCGCGCAGGCCGACGGCACCGGCCATGTCCTGCAGTTCGCAATCGCCGTTGGCGGGGCAGGTCAGGCAGTCGAGCGGGTGGTCGGATATATAGAGTTCCATGACGTTGCGGCGCAGTTTGGCGACGCGGTTGGTTTGGGTGAGCACGCTCATCCCTTCGGCGACCGGCGTGGTGCAGGAGGCTGGCATGCCGCGCCGGCCTTCAATCTCGACAGCGCACAGGCGGCAGGAGCCGAAGGCGTCGAGGTTGTCGGATGCGCACAGCTTGGGAATCTGGATGCCGGCCAGGGCGGCGGCGCGCAGAACGGAGGTGCCTTCGGGTACTTCGATGGCGTAGCCGTCGATGCTCAGTTGTACCGTGTTTGCCGTGACCGGGGGCGGTGGTGTGCCCAGGTCCCGGTCGGTGCGGGTGTTGGGATCGAAGATGTGCAGCATGGTTAACGCTCCTCCGTCGTCGGCGACGCGGTGGTTCGGGCAAAGTCGTCCGGGAAATAGTGTAGTGCACTGCGCACCGGGTTGGGGGTCATGCCGCCCATGGCGCAGAGTGAACCGTCTTCCAGGGTGTCGCATAAATCGTGCAGCAGAATCAGGTTGGCATCGCGGTTTTCGTTCAGGCGAATGCGGTCGATTACTTCAACGCCCCGGGTAGAGCCAACGCGGCACGGCGTGCATTTGCCGCAGGATTCAACGGCGCAGAACTCCATCGCGAAGCGGGCCTGTTCGAGCATGTCGACCGTGTCGTCGAACACCACGATGCCGCCGTGGCCGACCACGGCGCCCACCTCGGTGAAGGCTTCGTAATCGAGCGGGGTGTCCCACTGGTTTTCGGGCATGTAGGCGCCCAGCGGCCCGCCGACCTGAACGGCGCGCATTGGCCGGCCGGAGGCGGTGCCGCCGCCGTAATCGAACAGCAGTTCGCGCAGGGTGATGCCGAACGCCAGCTCCACCAGGCCGCCGCGCTCAATGTTGCCCGCCAGCTGGAACGCCAGGGTGCCGCGCGAGCGGCCCATGCCATAGTCGGCATAGGCCTGGCCGCCTTCGGCCATAATGTAGGGCACGGCGGCCAGGGTGAGCACGTTGTTGACCACCGTTGGCTGGCCAAAGGCGCCTTTGTGAGCGGGCAATGGCGGTTTAACGCGCACCTGGCCACGCTTGCCTTCCAGGCTGTCGAGCAGGGAGGTTTCTTCACCACAAATGTAGGCGCCAGCGCCGAGGCGCACTTCCAGATGAAACGCCTTGCCAGAATTCAGGATGTTGTTGCCCAGGTAGCCTTCGGCTTTGGCGTGGGCGATGGCGTCGTCCAGCATCAGGTGGGCCAGCGGGTATTCAGAGCGCAGGTAGATGTAGCCAGTCTCGGCACCGACCGCGAGGCCGGCGATAATCATGCCTTCAATTAGCAAGTAGGGGTCGGCTTCCATTACCAGGCGGTCGGCGAAGGTGCCGGAGTCGCCTTCGTCGGCGTTGCAGACGATGACTTTTTGGCCGGAATAGCGGCTGTTTGGCACATGCGCACTGGCATCCAACACCGTCTGCCATTTAATGCCCGCCGGGAATGCTGCTCCGCCCCGGCCACGCAGGCCGGAGGTTTTTACTTCGTCGACGATCTGTTGGGCGGTTTTTGCCAGCGCCGCCGTCAGCCCGGCAAAGCCGCCGTGGGCGCGGTAATCATCGATCGAGAGTGGGTCGGTAATGCCGGCGCGGGCGAAGGTGAGGCGTTGCTGGTTTTTTAAGTAGGGAATGTCTTCGGTGGGGCCGAGGTAAAGCGCATGGCCCGCGCCGCCTTCCAGCAAGCCGCCTTCAATCAGCGAGGGCACGTCTTCGGGCATCACCGGGCCATAGGCAATTCGCTGGCCGTCACCGGCGTCTACCTCTATCAGGGTTTCCAGCCAGAACAGCCCGCGTGAGCCGTTGCGCACCAGGTGGATGTCTATGCCCTGTTCGTCAGCGGCTTTCGAAAACGCCCGGGCGACTTCATCGGCACCCAGTGAGACGGCGGTGGTATCGCGCGGTACGAACAGGCGGATCATGCGTCGCCCTCCGTCAGTGGTTCCGGATCGAGCGGTACGGTGATCGCCTGGTCAATAATGGCATCGAACCGCTCGGCGCTGACCCGGCCGTGAATGTGGTTGCCAATGCGCACCGAGGGGCCGGTGGCGCAGTTGCCCAGGCAATAGACGGGTTCCAGGGTGAATTCGCCGTCCCGGGTAGTCTGGTGGTAATCGATGCCCAGGCGTTCCCTGGCGTAATGTTCCAGCTTGCGGCTACCACGGGCCTGACAGGCCTCGGCGCGGCATATTTGCAGGCGGTGGCGGCCGATCAGCTGGGTATTGAAATCGTGATAGAAACTGATCACGCCGTGCACTTCGGCGCGGGTGATTTGCAGGCCTTCGGCGATGACGGGTACCGCACTTTCGGGAATGTGGCCCAGGGTGTCGCGCACCCGGTGCAGAATGGGTAATAACGCGCCGGGCTTGTGTTTCAGGTCGGCCACAATGGCTTGCACCCGGGCTTGGGTGTCTGAAGGTGTAGCTTGGGGCATGCAGAATCACCTGTAGATTTGTTTTAATCAGGGCCTTAAAAACCGGAGTGCACACGGGCACTTATTACTCGCGTTTCGGAGCGCGGTTGGCTATGTTGCCAGTCGTCCGCACCGGCCACCAGGTAGGGCTATCGAGGGTCGGCGTGAACCCATCCCTGGGGCCTGGACCGCAGCATCCCTGCTGCGGACCACCCTCGATAGCCCTACCTGGCATCCGGTGCTGATCCTTTGCTAGCGAACTTCGAAACGTGAGTTATTACTAGTGTACACCCGGTTCAGGGGCGCTTGAATACTAGCGACTGCAACGCTGCGCCCAGATTGGTAACCCTGAAACTCAGGCCGCGACAGAACCGTGCGGGTCGATGACGAATTTCTTCGCCGCTCCGCCGTCGAAGTCGGCATAGCCTTTGGGTGCCTGGTCGAGGTTGATCAACTGCACGTTAACGGCCTGAGCAATCTGCACCCGGTCGAACAAAATGGCCTGCATCAGTTGACGATGATATTTCATCACCGGGCACTGGCCAGTGTGGAAAGAGTGGGACTTCGCCCAACCCAGGCCGAAGCGCATGCTCAGCGCACCTTTTTGCGCCGCTGCTTCGGATGCACCGGGGTCTTCGGTAACGTACAGGCCGGGAATGCCGATCTGACCACCGGCCCGGGTGACCTGCATGGCGGAATTGAGCACCGTGGCCGGTTGCTCGTGGTGGTGATCGTGGCCGCAGGCATGGGCTTCAAAGCCAACGCAGTCAACAAAGCAATCGACTTCCGGCACGCGCAGAATCTGTTCGAGCATATCGGGCAAGTCGCCATCCTGCTTCAGGTCGATGGTTTCGCAGCCAAAGCTGCGTGCCTGTTCGAGCCGGGCGTCGATCATATCCCCGACGATAACGCAGGCGGCACCCATCAACCGGGCACTGGCAGCCGCAGCCAGGCCGACCGGGCCGGCACCGGCGATGTAAACCGTAGAGCCCGGCCCTACCCCGGCGGTCGCGCAGCCGTGAAAGCCGGTTGGGAAGATGTCGGAAAGCATCGTCAGGTCGCGGATTTTCTCCATCGCCTGGTCTGCATCCGGAAATTTGAGCAGGTTAAAGTCGGCATAGGGCACCATGACGTATTCAGCCTGGCCACCGACCCAGCCGCCCATATCGACATAGCCATAGGCCGCGCCGGGGCGCGCCGGGTTCACATTCAGGCAGATGCCGGTGCGGCCTTCCTTGCAGTTGCGGCAGCGACCGCAGGCGATGTTGAAGGGCACGGAGACAATGTCACCTTCTTTCAGGAACTCGACATCCCGCCCGCATTCGATGATCTGCCCGGTGATTTCATGGCCGAGCACCAGGCCCGGTTCGGCGGTGGTTCGGCCGCGCACCATGTGCTGATCGGAGCCGCAAATATTGGTAGTGAGCACCTTTAGAATAACCCCATGGTCGCAGCGGCGCTTGCCAATGGCGAGTTCTGGAAAGGCGATGGATTCGATAGTCACTTTGCCGGGGCCCTGATAAATAACCCCGCGATTGGCTGCATTACTGGTCATTGCATGTTCCTTTTATTGTGAGGGAGATGGAACGCTACCCAACTTTAGCCCCTGCCCGGGGTTTGAATTGCCCAGTTGCGACACTTTCCAGCGTCGGAGCGCACCGGGTTCACACGCATTGCCACTGGCTGACTACTGTATTAATATCCAGCCATTGATTTGACTAACCCGTCTGCAACGACCGGTGCCGATGACGGCCCGGCGGGCGGCGACTCATGGGAGTAGTATCTTGGATTACCAACTGATAGGAAAAACCTTGGAAAACACCGGCAAAGACATCCAGAAGCTGAACAACAAACTCGATAAAGTGCTGGAAAAGCTGCTTGAGGTGGAGTCTCTGGAAGAACGCAAAGCCGATGCCATTGCCCACATTGAAGCGGGCGATATTGCCGAAGCCATCAATATTCTGAAAACGGTCGAGAAAGACCAGTCCAAAGCCGAAGACCTGAAGCTGGAAGAAACCAAGCTGCGCGAAGAGCTGGAAGCGCTGCGGGTTACGGCTGAAAAGGTGGCCAAAGGTGAGATTGAAGAGACCGGTGGTGAAACACCTGAACAGAACAGCGCTGATATGAATACGGCTAACGACAGTGATGCTGCCTGATAAGGATAAGGTAAAACCAGAAGCGTACGCCCAGCATCACCGGCCCGCTGGGCACTGCAGTCGATCTGGCCGATGCCGTTGAATCCGGAACCGACCAGGCGGTCACCGCCATGCTCGACAGCAACACCAGTGCGACCGATACACTGGAAGCTGGCCGTGATGCTGGCGATGCCTTGCAGGCCAATGCCGCTGAACTGATTCGAACTTCAAAACTTGATACCCAAGTCAGTTCGAAACAATCTCAATTCGGCTACCCGCCTGCGAGGGCCGCACGTCGATGCGTTGCGGAATTTGCTCTTTCAGTTCCGAGACGTGCGAGATAATGCCCACGCTGCGCCCATTGGCGCGCAGCTCCATCAGGGTTTCGATGGCCAAGTCCAGTGAATCCGGGTCGAGTGAGCCGAAGCCTTCGTCGATGAACAGGGCATCCAACCGAATGCCGCCAGCATAAGCCTGCACCACATCCGACAAGCCCAGCGCCAGTGCCAGCGCGGCCATAAAGCTTTCCCCACCCGAGAGCGTATTCACCGGGCGCGATTTGCCGGTGTAGGCGTCTTCGACATCCAGATCCAACCCTGAAGCGACGTTGCCCTTGGTTCTGTCCTGTCGGCGCAGCAGCTGGTAACGGCCCTTGCTCATGGTGGTCAGCCGGTGGCTGGCTTCGATCAGAACATCGTCGAGCAGCACACTCAGCACAAAGCGCTGCAAACTGATGCGCTGGCCGTTCTTGCCACTGGCAACTTCGGCTAGCGTGCCGGTTACACCGTAATCGGCTTCCAGTTGTTTGATTTTCTGCAGCGTTTCAGCCATGCGTTGTTTAACGTCTTTGGCGGCTTTCAACAGAGCCTGCTGCTCATCGTAATGCCGGGTCGCTGCGTTCAGCGCTTCACGTACCTGATGCCACTGGGCTTCCAACTGCGTCAGATCCGGTTTGGTTTTGTCGGCCAGCGCGGCTTCCTGCTGTTGAATCGACCAACTGAGTTTTTCACCAGCCTGGCGATGCTGATCGATCTGCTGGTGACACCGCTCCAGTTCGGCTTCCTCCCGGCGAGCCTGGGTAAACTCGGCTTCGTTGGCGAAAGGGCTGTCTGTCAACGCCGTTTGCCAGCGTTTTTCGGCTTCACTTAGATCGCGTCGGGCTTCCTTCAGTCGCTCGTTCTGGGCCGAGACTTTTGCCCGGGCGGCGGCCAAACTCTCCTTGAAGCTGTTGTGCTTCTCCTGTGACTGCTGCCAGCGCCGGGTTATCTGCTCGATGCTGCGCGTCACTTCGGTCAACCGGTTTTCCAGTACTTCGGCTTGCCGATAGGCCTCGGGAATGTCTTTTTCCAGGCTGTCGACCGCTTGCTCAGCGGCGGCTTTTTCGGCGACGGCGGCCTCGCGTTGTGGCCGGGCCTCGGCATCGATCTGGTCAAGCTGGTTTAACTGTTGGCGGGTGTTCTCCAGCTCGGTTCTGGCCTTGCCCAACGCCTCGGCCTGTTGTTTCAATGTGTTGAGCTGACGCTGGCTGACCAGATAATCCTGCTCCAGATCTTCCATCGACCGCTCGGCATACTCCTCCAGATCCTCCTGCAACCGCTGCGCCTGCTGGTTCGACTCTTCGGCGCTGTGCAGCGCCCGGTCGCGGGCCTGCAGCGCTTTGTTAACCGCCGTTAGTTGGGATTCCAGTGTTGCCCGTGCGGCATTAACCTGATCCCGACTGACCGATTCAGCCTCCAAGGCCGCCGGGTTCGGGTGGGCTTCACTGCCGCACACCGGGCAAGGTTCACCATCGCTTAACTGGGCCGCCAACTGTGCGGCCTGGCCCAAATGCCAGGCTTGCTCCAGGCGCAGTGCCTGGGTTTTGAGGGATTCGGCCCGGGCTTCGGCGCTGGTCAGTTCCTGTTGCCAGGTGTCTGCTTCGGCCCGATGTTTGCTCGCGGCCTCAGTTAGTACTACCCATTGCCGCTTCTGCTTACCCAGACGAGTCAGACGCTCCAGTCGATGCGCCAGCGTCAGTTGCTCGGCGGAAAGATCGGCGGATGCCGCAATCTGGCGTTCCAGGGTTTCGAACTGCTGACTCAATTCGATTTTCTGCCCGGTTCGTTGCTTCGCTTTAAGATCAAACTGTTCAACTGTTGAACGCGCGTTACCCAACCGCCTTTGGGCAGCCCGCAACTGCTCGCTCTGGCTGCGCAGCCGGGTCAGGTTATCCTGCTCCGATTTCAGGGTATCGAGCCCGGCATGAGCGTCTCTGGCCAACTCCAGTTCCGCTTCGACGGTCGACTTTTGCTGCTCCAGATCTGTCACGGCCTGGTTCAGTTGCTGCAAGATCCCCTGCTCTCTGGTTTCATTGCGCTGGCTTTGCTGCCAACGCTCCCAGACCGGCAATTGTTTTTCCGCCTGCCGGGCAGCGACGATCAGCGCTTCTTTTTCAGCGATTGCTTTTGCTTCTGCCTGCCAGTCACGTTTCGCGGTCTGGTCTTTGGCCAATTGTTCAAACTGCTGTTGCAGTGCCTGGCTTTCTTCATGAGCGCGCCGGGCCGTGGCTTCGGTTTTTTGGGCCTCCGCCTGTGTTGCGCGAGCGGCGTCGACGACTGGCGCGAGCTCTGCCAAACGCTCATCCAGCGCCTCGGCGGTCTCCACGCCTGCCGAGTCGAGATGCCCGGCCAGGCGATCGGTCAGCTTTTCGCGTTGGTTGCGAATGTCGGCGGCCTGCTCTTTCAGCCGGTCTTCAATGGCTTTAAAGGTGTGGGTCTGGAACAGCTGGCTGAAAATGGCTTCGCGGTCATTCGATGACGCTAGCAGCAATTCACGGAATTTGCCCTGCGGTAGCACCATTACCTGACGAAACTGGTCTGCATTCAGACCAGTCAGGGTTTGAATTTCATCGTTGATCTCGCGAATGCCTTTTAACGGCAGTAAGTCGGCTTCCTGTTCATCAAAGGAGCTGGCCAGCAAGGCTGGGGGCATGCGCCAGAGCCGGGCATCGGCCTGGCGCACGGTAATGCCCTCGCCGCGTTTCTTGGCGACCTGTTGCGTTGGGGTGCGCTCAATCCGGTACAGGGTATCGCCCAACTGAAAGTCGAACACGATGCAGGTGTCGAGATCATCTGGCGCCTGGTCGGAGCGCATGCTGGCGGCCTCGCGCTCGCCACCGGTGGTGACGCCGTAGAGTGCAAAGCAAATCGCGTCCAGCAGGCTGCTTTTACCAGCCCCGGTCGGGCCATTGATTAGATAAAGGGCGGATTCGCCAAAGCGGGTAAAGTCGACCACTTCTTCGCCAGCGAAGGGGCCAAAGGCGCTGATGCTGAGGCGTTGAGGTTTCATGTCTGGCCCTCGCTCTGGTGCACAGTCTGAATCACGGTTTTAACAGCCTCGTACTGATCTTCACTCAGGGCTTCGCCCTGGGTCTGTTCAAAAAAGTCGGCGAAGAGTTCCAGTTCGGTGCGTTTCAGTTGCTCGCGCGAAGCCAGCTGCGCCGGCCGATCAGGGGCCAGGCCGGGCTTTTCCAGGTGCAGCACATAGGGGTACACCTGCCGCAATTGGTTCAGGGTATCGAGAATGGCGCGGGTGTCGGTCAGGCGTACTAACAGGTAGTCGTCCCGGCGCGGGTCGTCTTTGCCTTCGGCCATCAGGGTGTCGAACTCGCCTTCCAGAATGCGCAGATCACGGTTGGGCGTTAGCGGCAAAGCCGTCACCGCCACCTCCCCTGCTGCTGGCAAGTCGACCCGGGTAACGCCTTTCTTTTGAGTCACTTCCGAGAAGCTGTATTTCATCAGCGAGCCGGAATAGCGGATGTGAGCCTCGCCCCTAAACTGCGGAGCGTGCAGATGGCCGAGGGCAACGTAATCGAAATCGCGCATCGGTAGCCAGCGCACTGTGTCGGCACCACCCAGCGACAGCGGCCGTTCCGAGTCGCTCTCTTCGGCACCACTGACAAAACAATGCGACAACAAGACCCGCCGCTGGCCAGGCTGAAATGCCGCTTTAATGCGGTCGACCAGGAAGGTATGGGCTTCATCGAAGGTGCGCACGTTTTCGTCGAACACAGACCGAACATGCTCTGGTTGGCAATAGGGAATGCCGTAAAAGGCCACGTCGCCCTCCGGGTGAGGGATCACCACTGGCACATCAACTTGCGCCAGGTCACTGAGAATGTGCAGGCCCGCGCCCTGCATTAGCCCGGCCCCGAAGCCCAGACGCTCGGCGCTATCGTGATTACCGCTGATCATGATGACCGGCACGGCCAGGTCGACACAGAGCCGGCGCAACGTACGGTTCAACAGCGTTACGGCTTCGGCCGGTGGCACTGACCGGTCGTAGATATCACCGGCGATCAGTACTGCATCGACCTGTTCGGTTGCCACATACCCGATCAGTTGGTCCAGCACCTCGGCCTGATCGGCCAGTAATGACTGATTGTGAAACTGTCGGCCCAGGTGCCAGTCGGAGGTATGGAGTAGCTTCATTCGGTTGATTCCAGATTCGGGCCGCCAACCTTAGCCGGATTAGCGGCTGGATAAAACCAGCCAGTGTGTGGCGGCCAGCCGATACGGGCTTTTTCGCAGCTATATTCGTTCGAATATAAATAACTCTAAATTGTCGGAAATAAATCCTAAACGATCATAAAACTGTCATTTTTTGTCTGTATGGTCGAATTCGCTTGTCAATTATTTTCGTTCGATGCTATTTTTCATGCTCGTTCGAAAAAGATATGAACAACAAACTCAAGTCACACCAACAAGAGTGAGAACGTCTGATGAACAAGAAACTGCTAGTCCTCGCGGTCAGCGCTCTGGGCGCCAGCCAGGCTTTTGCCGCCACTGAAATCGAACTCTGGCACGCCATGGGCGGCGCCCTGGGTGAGAAAGTCGATGAGATCGTTGCTGAATTCAACGGCTCCCAATCCGATTACGTGGTCAATGCCACCTACCGTGGCAACTACAACGACACCATGACCGGTGCCATTGCGGCGTTCCGTTCGGGTGAGCAGCCGGAAATCGTTCAGGTATATGAAGTCGGCACCGCCACCATGATGGCCGCTGAAGGCGCCATCTACCCGATGTACCAGATGATGGATGAACTGAGCGACGGCTTTAACCAGGAAGACTACCTGAGCACCGTGACCGGCTACTATGCTGATGAAAACGGCAACATGCTGTCCATGCCGTTCAACAGCTCTACCCCGGTGCTGTACTACAACAAGGAAATGTTTGCCGAGGCTGGTCTGCCAGACCGTGGCCCGCGCACCTGGGAAGAAATGGATGAGTTCGGTAATACACTGCTGGAAGCCGGTTACGACTGTGGCTTCACCACCGCCTGGCAATCCTGGATTCACCTGGAAAACCTGTCGGCGCGTCATGATGTGCCGTTTGCAACCGAAGCCAACGGCTTTGGTGGCCTGGACACCGAGCTGGTGTTCAATTCCGATGTTCAGATCGCCCACATCGAACAGATGGGTGAATGGCAGCAGGAAGGTATTTTCAGCTACTCCGGTCGTACCAACGAAGGCTCCGCCAAGTTTTACAGCCAGGAATGCGGCATGTATACCGAGTCGTCTGCCGGTTACGCTGGCATTAACGCCAACGCCCAGTTCGAGTTCGGTGTAAGCCCGCTGCCGTATTGGGAGTCGGTCATCGAAACGCCGCAGAACACCATCATCGGTGGTGCCACTCTGTGGACTCTGCGCGGCCACGACGACGCTGAATACGAAGCCGTAGCCTCTTTTTTCGACTACCTGTCACTGCCGGAAGTTCAAGCCGACTGGCACCAGTTCTCGGGTTACCTGCCAGTCACCTACGACGCCATTGAGCTGACGCGCGACCAGGGTTTCTACAGCGAAAACCCGGGCACCGATACCTCGATCAACCAGATGACAGCGGTTGAGCCAACGGCTAACTCGCGTGGCGTTCGTCTCGGTAACTTCCCGCAGATTCGCGGCATCATCGATGAAGCGCTGGAATCGGTCTGGAACGGCGAGGCTACTGCTGAAGAAGCGCTTAACACGGCTACTTCGCGTGGCAACGACCAACTGCGTCGTTTCGAACGCGCCAATCGCTAACGGATAGTCTAGTAACTCAAGTTCGAGTTGGGGTCTCCAGGGGGGCTCTGGTTCGCGCCGGCCACCGAATGCACCCCTGTGGGGTCGGCGTCAATCCATCCATGGAGCCTAGGCCGCAGCATCCCTGCTGCGGACTACCCCACAGGGGTACATTCGGCATCCGCCGCTTGTCATCCGGGCAGACTCCAAAACTTGAGACGGCATGACACAACTACGGAGCCACTTGGCTCCTTTAACGCCGGTACCCGAACATTCCTATTCGGTTAGCGGCGTCCTTTTTTTCACTTTTGCGCAACGAGCCAATCCATGCATGACAATGCGGTTTTCAGCCATAAAGTGCTGCCCTATTTTCTGATCGCCCCCCAGCTGATTATCACGCTGGTGTTTTTTATCTGGCCTGCTGGCCAGGCGCTCTATCAATCGTTTTTGATTGAAGATGCCTTTGGATTCTCGGTGGAGTTTGTCTGGTTCGAAAACTTCACCTACTTGCTGACAGACCCGGAATACTGGAACAGCGTCCGCGTCACCTTTGTGTTCAGTGCCATGGTGGCACTGGTCGGTATGATTCTCGCGCTGTTGCTGGCCGCTATGGCCGACCGGGTAGTAAAAGGCGCATCGGCCTATAAAACCCTGCTGATCTGGCCATACGCAGTGGCTCCGGTTGTCGCCGCCGTATTGTGGTGGCTGATGTTCAATCCTTCCATGGGCGTATTGCCGTTCTGGATGGATGCCTTCGGCTATGACTGGAACCATTACGTCAATTCCGGCGAGGCGATGACGGTGGTGGTTATTGCCTCGGCCTGGAAACAGATCAGCTATAACTTTTTATTTTTCCTCGCGGGCCTGCAAGCCATCCCCCGTTCGCTGATTGAAGCGGCAGCCATTGACGGCGCCAGTCCGTTCAAGCGGTTCTGGCAAATTGTGTTTCCGCTGCTGTCACCCACCGCCTTCTTTTTGCTGGTGGTGAACATTGTTTATGCCTTCTTTGAAACCTTTGGCGTCATTCATGCCACGACGCTGGGCGGGCCTGGCAGCTCAACCAAGACACTGGTATACAAAGTATACGAAGACGGTTTTGTCGGACTCGACCTTGGCGGCTCGGCGGCTCAGTCCGTCATTCTGATGATCATTGTGATTACGCTGACGGTGGTCCAGTTCCGTTACGTTGAGAAGAAGGTGCAATACTGATGGTAGAGAATCGCCCCTGGCTCACCTTTACGCGGCACCTGGTTCTGATTCTGGGGGTGTTTATTATCGGCTTTCCGATCTGGATCGCGCTGGTGGCTTCCACTAATTCGTCCAGTGAATTTGTATCCGGGCTGATGCCGCTCTGGTTCGGTGATGAAGGCTTCGGAAACTTTCGCCGTGTGCTGAATAACGAGGAACGGGTGCTGGGCGTTACCGTCTCGGCTTCGTGGATGATGTGGAACAGTTTTATTATGGCGATGGTCATCGCCGTCGGGAAGATTGTGATCTCTATTCTCTCGGCCTATGCCATCGTCTATTTTCGTTTTCCGTTTCGCAAAACCTGTTTCTGGTTGATTTTTCTGACGCTGATGCTACCGGTTGAGGTACGTATTTTGCCGACCTATGAAGTGGTGGCCAGCCTGGGGATGCTGAATTCCTATGCGGGCCTGACCATTCCGCTGATCGCCAGTGCAACCGCCACCTTTCTGTTCCGCCAGTTTTTTATGTCGGTGCCCAGCTCGCTGATGGAAGCGGCACGCATTGACGGCGCCGGTCCGTTCAAGTTCTTCAAGGACATTTTGCTGCCGCTGTCGGTGAACAATATTGCCGCGCTGTTTGTCATTCTGTTTATTTACGGCTGGAATCAGTATCTGTGGCCGTTGCTGATCACCACCGATGAGAACTATTACACCATTGTGATGGTGATCAAACGGCTGATGTCGGCCGGTGAAGGCAACATTCCATGGAACATTATTATGACCACCACCATTCTGGCCATGCTGCCGCCGGTTATCGTAGTGCTGGGCATGCAGAAACTATTCGTCAAAGGCCTGATTGAGCAGGAAAAATAAAGGGGATTGAACGTGGCCACAGTGTCATTGAAAAACATCAACAAAACCTACGCCAACGGTCATCAGGCGATCGAGAATTTAAACCTCGACATTACCGATGGTGAAATGCTGGTGCTGGTCGGGCCTTCCGGGTGTGGCAAGTCGACCTCACTGCGCATGGTGGCCGGTTTGGAAACCATCACTGGCGGTGATTTGTACATCGACGATGTGCGGGTGAATGATCTGGAACCTTCCGAGCGAGACATCGCCATGGTGTTTCAGAACTACGCGCTCTACCCGCACATGTCGGTATACCAGAACATGGCGTACGGTTTGAAGAATCGCAAGGTGCCCAAAGAGGAGATCCAGCAGAAGGTCGAGAAAGCCGCCGGGATTCTGGAAATCACCAATTTGTTGCATAACAAACCCGGCCAACTCTCCGGCGGGCAACGCCAGCGCGTAGCCATGGGCCGCGCCATTGTGCGTAACCCCAAGGTGTTTCTGTTTGACGAACCACTGTCGAATCTGGATGCCAAGTTGCGCGTACAAATGCGTATCGAGATCAAACGACTGCAACAGGAGTTCGCAACCACCGCCATCTACGTCACCCACGATCAGGTCGAAGCGATGACGCTGGCCGACCGGTTGGTGGTGATGAATGAAGGCAATGTTGAACAGGTTGGCCCGCCAATTGAACTCTATGAGAAACCGGCCACCCAGTTTGTTGCCGGTTTTCTGGGCTCACCGGCAATGAACTTTCTCGACGCCACCCTGATTGGCAACCGCCTGGTATTGCCGGGCGATGTAGCGCTGGAACTGAACGACCCGCAGTTACCGGCCGATGCCCATAACCTTGATGTTGTGCTCGGCATTCGCCCGGAACACATGGAAGCCTGTGACGAACCGGAGGCAGACTTCACACTCAGCGTCGACATGATTGAACCCCTGGGCGCCGATACACTCTTGTACGGTAAATTCCCGGGCAGCAATACGCTGATCACCTCCGAACAACCCGGCAAGCTGGAATTCAAGCGCGGCCATCGGCTGGCGCTGCGCATTGACCGGGAACGTTGTCATCTGTTCGACAAGGCCACGGGCAAGAGAGTCGGCTCATGATTGCCAGCAAGCTAATCGCGCATCGCGGTGCCGCCCTGCTCGCACCGGAAAACACTCTGGGCGCCCTGTCCAAAACGAAAGAAATCGGCATACCCTGGGTCGAAATCGACATTAACCGCCTGGGGGATGGTACCCTTGTCATGTTTCATGATGACCAGTTGGGCCGGCTGACCTCTGCCCGGGGCCGGCTTGCCGACCAGCGCTGGCAGGATGTCGAGTTGCTGGACATCGGCAGCCATTTTTCCGCCGAGTACAGCGGTGAGCGAATGGCCACGATCAGCCAGACACTGGATCATATTCAAACACTGGGGCTCGGCTTGAATCTGGAAATCAAGGTCTACCCGGAGTTTACGCCCGAGCAGATCGTGTTCGACACCATCAAGGCGCTGGATAAACAGTGGATTGATTTCAGTAAACTGCTGATCTCAAGTTTCAGCACCGAGGTGTTAAACTTGCTGCACCAGTGGCGGCCAGACTGGCAATGTGGCCACTTGTGGGAACGAATACCCGCAGACTGGCCACAATTGGCTGAAGCGTTAAATCTGGTCAGCGTGCACTGCGACCACCGGTTTCTGACCGAAACGCAGATACAGGTTATTCGCAGCAGCGGGCTCGATCTTTACTGCTACACCGTGAACGACCGCAGCCGCGCGCAGCAACTTTGGGATCTGGGCGTCGATGGCATTATCACCGATAACCCCCTGGCGTTAAGCCGTATGGATTAAGCGCGCGTGAAACTGACTGTGAAGCCCGCTTTTGTACCGGAACCCTGAGCCGATGAAAATCACCGAGCGCCAACAAGCCATTCTCGACTGGGCCCAACAACAAGAGCACCTGGAAGTCGATGCTCTGGTAGATCGCTTTGGGGTAACGCCACAGACGATTCGACGCGACATTAATCAACTCTGTGAGAGCGGCCTGTTACGCCGGCGTTATGGTGGTGTCAGCCTGCCTTCGTCGGTGTCCAACCTGTCGTTTACCTCGCGCCAGGTTTTGAACCAGTTCGCCAAGCAATCCATCGCGCGCACAGTGGCAGCGATGATTCCGGATAACTCGTCGGTTTTTCTGGGCATAGGCACCACGCTGGAATTTGTTGCGCGGGAACTGTCGCAACACCAGGGACTGAAAGTGTTGACCAACAATCTCAACATTGCCTCGCTGTTGTGCAACAGCCCAAACATTGATGTCATTGTCTCTGGTGGCCAGTTGCGCCACAACGATCATGATGTGGTTGGTCAGGAAACCACCCGTTTCTTTTCCGATTACTATGCCGACTATGGCCTGATCGGCACCGGCAGCCTCGACCCGGAACGCGGTCTGATGGACTTTGACATGCGCGAGGCCCAAATCAGCCGGGCCATTCTCGACAACAGCCGACACCGGGTACTGGTCGCCGATGTCAGCAAATGGGAGCGCCAGGCGCTGGCGCGCGTCGCTCCCTTTACCTCGCTGGACTGGTTCGTTACCGATCAGTTGCCGGACACCCCAACCGACTGGCGGCCCTCTGCACTCAGGGTATTTGAAACCGGCAGCCCTTTGGACGACGCCCAGCCAGCCCTTACTGATTCTGAGGTCACCCCCAACGAATGAAGACTTTGAATTTTAGCCAGGCGCGGTTTTTGTTTACCGACGTCGACGACACCCTGACCAGCCACGGCCGATTGCTGCCGAAAACCTACCAGGCGCTCTGGACACTGGCCGATGCCGGCATTCACATTATTCCGGTCACCGGTGGCTGCGCCGGCTGGTGTGATCAGATCATTCGCACCTGGCCGGTGGCCGGTGTTATTGGCGAAAGCGGCGGCTTTTATATTGTTAAAGATGCCGAGCAACGCACGCGCTGGCACTACTGGCAGGACCTGGCATCTCACCGGGCTGACCAGGCGGCCATCGTGCAGACCATCGATAACCTGCCGCTGCCCTTTGAGGTAAAATACGCCAAAGACCAGTCGTTCCGGCACGTCGATGTCGCCATTGACTATAATCAGGATACCCGTCTGACTCCGGAACAGGCCGACACCGTGGTACACTCGTTACGCCAGGCCGGGTTCAGCGTTAAAAAAAGTTCGATCCACCTTAATGTCTGGCGTGGTACGTTCGATAAAGGCTCCATGGCTCGCCGACTGCTCGCCGAGCAATGGCAACTGACGGACGAACAGATGCAACAGCAGGTGGTCTTCGTCGGCGATGCCCCCAACGATGAAAGCATGTTCGAGTTTTTCCCCAACTCGGTGGGCGTTGCCAATATTGCCAGGCATCTTGATCAAATGACGCACCACCCCAAAGCCATTACTCCCTCTGCCTCGGGCGATGGGGTTACCGAACTGATTCAAACCTGGCTTACCAGCAAAGGGCAGCCAACAACACTGGGACGATAACGGAACATGGGTGTTCTGATTCAACTGGCCGGCGCCATTGCCCTGCTGCTGTGGGGCATCCGCATGGTCCAGACCGGCTTCAGCCGGCTGCTCGGCAGCCGCATGGAACGTCTGCTGCGCAAAACCACCCGCAATCGTCCCCTGGCGTTCAGCAGCGGTGTCAGTGCGGCATTTTTGCTGCAATCCTCAACCGCCGTTGTGTTGATGGTCGGTGGTTTTACCGCTTCCAACATGATGACGCTTACCGCCGCACTGGCCACGGTGCTGGGCGCTGAGTTCGGCGCCAGCCTGGCCGCCTTTCTGCTTAACCTCGATGTTCAGGCACTGGCGTTGCCGCTGGTACTGGCTGGCTTTGTATTCTTCAAGAACAGCACCAGCCGTGCCTGGAAACACGCGGGGCGCATCACCATTGGCATCGGCCTGGTGCTGTTGTCGCTCGATCTGATCGGTGATTCCACCTCGATGTTGGGCGACAGCGACATCATGGCGCTGATCATCAACCGGGTTGAATCCGACTCGGCGCTGGCCATTACCTTGCTGGCCATTCTAACCTGGCTGATTCATTCCACCCTGGCCAGCGTGTTGCTGATTGCCCAATTCGTCAGCGACGATGCTATCAGCATGAGTGCGGGGCTGTTTATGTTGCTGGGCGCGAACCTCGGCGGGGCTATGCCCGCGCTGATCGCGGGTTGGTCGTTGAACCGCAAGGGCCGCCAGGTGGTGATTGGCAACCTGCTTTTTCGTGGCGTTGCCATGGTGCTCGGGTTGCTGATTCTGACGCTGACGGCCGGCCTGCTAACCGACTTCCTGCCAAGCGGCTCTGTTGGCATCGTCGTCGCACACAGTCTGTTGAATCTGATCAACGGTCTGCTGCTTCTGGTGTTCCTGCCCTGGCTGTTGCCGCTGATTAGCCGCACGGCCCCCGGGGAGGAAGAAGGCACTGATTTATCGCAGGAAGACGAGATGCCAATTTATCTCGCCATCGACGATATTCACAACCCGCGCCGGGCAATCGCCAATGTGCGCAACGAGGCGATGCACATTGCTGATGTTGTGTTTCGCATGCTCAACAACAGCATGGATGCTTTCGACGATAAAGAACTCGCGCGCCAGATCAGCGAACTGGACGACGATATCGACCGGCTGCATCGCGAGGCACTGAATTACATTCTGTCGATCGACAAGTCGGATCATTCGCTATCGACCCAGCCTTTACGGCGTGAAATCATCATTTATATGACCAATCTGGAGCACATTGGCGACATCATCGATGCCAGCCTGATGCACCAGGCGCGCACCAAAGTACGCAACAATGTCGATTTCGATGCGGACCAGAAAGCGGTGCTCAACCGGCTGCACGATGAACTGGTCGATGCCTTCCGTCTGTCACAGGCGGTGTTTACCAGCGACAGCCTGACCCTCGCTCAGGATTTGCTCGCGGTGAAACGCAATTACCGGGCTGAAGTGATGGCCGCACGCCACGCTCACCTCGATCAGCTGGGAGGCCACCACTCGGAAAATCTGCTGTCGACACAGATTTTCATCGACGTGCTGCGCGATTTACAGCGCATCTGCTCACACCTGACAGCCGTGGCTTACCCGGTGATCAAACGCAAGAAAGCCGAAGTGGCGTCTGCCTCGGGCGATTGACAGTACAGCGGATTAATCCGTGTCGGCCACCGGGTGTACTCCTGCGGGGTCGGCGTAGATCCATCCATGGAGCCTAGACCGCAGCATCCCTGCTGCGGACTTCCCCGCAGGAGTACACCCGGTAGCCGACACTCAATTCTCAGGC
>NZ_JBBECH010000033.1:0-29033 GCF_040881935.1 Saccharospirillum sp.
AAAGCAAGTACGTCGCGACCCATGTAATGACGAAATTCATTTTCCCACCTAACGCCGCGCTCTGCGGCAATTTTGGAGCGCAGCGGAAAAATTGTCCGACAGCAGCGCTTTGTTAGAGCAATTAGCTGAAAGATACTGTGATAATTGACCCAACTATACCTCCAATTATTGCAGCCATAGCCACAATCGCCAGCTCAAATACTTTCCCTGCTTTTTGATCAAAATACCGCAAGAGTTCGGAAGTCTCGTCTACAGGGAATGTTGAATGCTCAAAAATCTCCTTATCAATAAAAACCTTCAAATAGGTCTTATGTTTATCGCTCTCATATATGGAGTTGTAATTCTGCGCGATGGAGCTTTTATCAAAAATACTTTGCCCCTTAAATGATCCAATATTTTTGAAGACTTTCCGAAACAGTTTTGGTTTTAAATAAAGTCTATCTTTAATAGATTTCTTTGAACCATCATCTTCGAAACTTAGTATGGAATGCAAAATCTCTTGTATTTCGTGCCAGCGATGGATTTTCCCTGATTCTTTTAGGTTTAAATCGTAGAAAAATGCTAACTCTTGAGATAGCTGCTCGTATAGATCTTGAAGTGCATCTTCTTTAGAGGAAAATCCATCCTTAGCACAAGCAAAAATAACTTGGTCATAACCGGGCCTATGGATTATCTGAGTTTCAAATAATTCTTCAGTATTCTGACTGTTATTAAGCATTAGATGAAAATCTGCATGAAATGGAGATGGCCCTAAAAGATCAAAAAGGAGGAATGTTTTTACTTTTGATATTTCTCGCAAAAGATACTCTCTAACAACTCGTACGCCTGTTGATGGCCTTGAATCTAGGCCTGCACCTACAGGTTCAATATAGCTTAAAGGTCCATGCCAATCGTGAACGATTTTGATTCTAAAATTCTCACTGCCTGTATCTATATAGTCTTCAGGTAAATCTATTAGATCGGCCTGAATTCGACTGGGTATATAAACGCAGAAACTAAGATCAAAGAATGGTATTTGTGGATAGCAACCCCCACCTTCGTTCAGTCTAGGGTTGGGCGGTGAAATATCCAACTCTAAATTAGCGATACTTTCATCATAGCTACATATAACATCAGATATTGTTGTCAGCGATTCTAGAGTACGGATAATTTCCTCAACATAGTCCTTAACTAAAATCGTTTTCGACTCTCCATTTTCTATCGAGAAGTGAAAACAGCCTACACCAAACGAGTTCATATTGTCTCCGATGTGAATGCTCTAACAGTTTCTTCATCGTCGGTTCCGCCACTGATTCCGGTAAGTATGACCCAAAATCTATCACACCACGCCGCTAAGACTCACTGATAAAGGGCTTGTGGGCAATATCCAGCTCGTTAATCGGCGTATATCAAAACCGGCAAAACCGTCGCTTCAGACGACGATTCCCGGTATCAGTGTCCTCCGCGAGGCTTATTTCGAGATTTCCCCGGTATTTGCGTCGCACTCTGGTGCACAGTGTCACCAAACTCGACAAGTATTGAACCAACACCACGGCTAATCACATTACGCTTAAGGGGCTTTAATAGCTGTATAGAGGCTAATGTAAGAAACAGCGGATACAAATCGTGCAGATTCGCTACCGCCCGGCCGGTTACAGGGCACACCAAGGTGGAATCAGTTGTTTGGTTAAGATGGCATTTTGAGGTTGGGTTGGCAAATTTTTATGTGGTGGGGTGGTAGGGTCTGGGGTTTGTTTTGCTTCCTGTCGCCCAGGGGACTAGCCTCCTACCTGTTGAGTAGGAGGTTTTGGTTGGGCCTGTTACAGCCCTTTTACGGCATAAATGCCCGGGGCGTTGCGCCAGTAGCCTTTGTAGTCCATGCCGTAGCCGAACACGTAACGGTCTGCGCATTGCAGGCCGATGTAGTCGGGGATGATGTCTGGGCGGGCTTTGCGGTCGTGCTGTTTGTCGACCAGTACGGCGATGTGGATTTCGGCGGCACCTTCTTTGTGGGCGTGATCGACAATGGCGCCGAGGGTGGAACCTTCGTCGTATATGTCATCAACAATAAGGATGGCGCGGTCTTTCAGGGATTGTTGTGGATAAGTGCGCCATTCCAGGTCGGCCCCGCGGGTTTGGTCGCGGTAGCGGGTGGCGTGGAGATAGCTGATTTCCAGCGGGAAGCCGAGTTTGGTCACCAGCTTGCCGGTTAGCACCAGGCCGCCGTTCATTACGCTGAAGACGATGGGGTTCTTCCGGGCCAGGTCTTCGGAAATGCCGACCGCCATGTTATCGATGGCTTGCTCGACCTGTGCTTCTGTGAACAGGCAATCTGCTTCATTCCAGACTTGCTGGATATCAGACGGGATGGCGGTCATTGCTGCCTCTGTGGTCAGGTTTTATACGGGGGGCGAACTTTAGCGGCTCCTTGGTTACGGTGCAAGCGGAGCGACAGACTGTTCACTGTTCGGTAGTATAACCGCAGTTTTTACCGACTTATACCAACGGAGAATTCGATGCGCGTTGCCCTCATCTGGGCCATGGCCCGCAATGGCGTCATAGGCCGGGATAACAAATTGCCCTGGTATCTGCCTGAAGACCTCAAATACTTCAAACGGGTCACCACCGGCAAGCCCATCATTATGGGTCGCAAAACCTACGATAGCATTGGCCGACCTTTGCCCAACCGCACCAACATTGTGGTTACCCGGGATGCCAGCCTGTCGCTGCCGGGCGTTAAGGTTGTCACCAGCCTGGAGAAAGCGCTGGATCTGGCGCGGGCCGAATCGGTGATCAGTGATATCGATGAAGTGATTGTGATGGGCGGCGCTGAAATCTATGCCCAGGCGCTGCCGCATGCAGACCGCCTGTATGTGACCCTGGTTCATGCCGAAGTCGAAGGTGATGCCGTCTTCCCACCCGTTGATCTTACTGCCTATACGGAGCTGGCCCGGGAAGACTTCAACGCCGAAGGCCCCAACCCGTACGACTATTCCTTTATCGTTTACGAGCGGCCTCAACCTTGATGGTTATTCTTCAATAAAACCGCGCAAGCCCATCCAGGTGCAGTACAGTGAGGCACTGCCGAAAATGGTAAACCCCGCGACCAGGGGAATCAGGGTGTCGTTGAAAAACAGCCCGACCAGATAAGACAACGGCACCGAAATAAAACTGGTTAACGAGCCGATCAAGGCCGCACCCAGGCCCGCTACTTTGCCCAACGGCTGCATCGCCATGGCATTCAGGTTGCCGAACAACAGGCCTACCGAGAAAAAACCACTACCGCCGATCACCATGAACTGCCAGATTGGCGGCAGCCCGTTTTGCAGCAACGCCAACCCCCAGAGCAGCGCGAAACAACCGATGAATCCAAACAACGCCAAATAGCTGATCAGCCGGGTACCGAAGCGCATCACCAGGCGGCTGTTCACATAAGAGGCTACGCCAATAGAGCCCGCCATGGCGGCAAAGTACAGCGGGAAGCGGTCGCCAACGCCGTAAAGATCCTGGTAGATCACCTGCGCCGAACTCAGGTAGGTGAGAAAGCCACCGAAAATAAAGCCCGCGGCGGCGGTAAACCACATGGCGCTGCGCGTGGTCAGCACCGTCCAGGTGTCGCGCATCAGCACGGCCCAGAGAAAGGGTTTACGCTTGTCTTTGGGCAGGGTCTCCGGGTGGCGCCAGCCGAACCAGACGGTGATGATCAGCGCCAGGCCAATAAATACCGCGAAGATCATCCGCCAGTTGGAGAGTTTCACGACAAGCTGGCCAATCGCAGGGGCGATCATCGGTACGATGATGAACACCATCATGATGAACGACATCACCTGTGCCATGGCACGGCCAATATATCGGTCGCGGATAATCGCGACGGAGACAATGCGGGGGCCGGAGACACCAAAACCCTGTACCAGCCGGCCGATCAGCATCCATTCCAATGTCTGTGCTTGCATCGAAATCACTGAGCCCACGGTAAAGCACATCAGCCCGCTGAAAATCGAAGGCCGGCGGCCAATTACGTCTGATAGCGGGCCATAAAACACCTGACCAAAGGCCATGCCCAATACCAGAAAGGTGATGATCATGTGCGTGCGGGCAACGTCGGTAATGCCGAGGTCTGAAGCGATGGCTGGCATGGCCGGTAGCATGGCATCCATGCTTAGGGCGACCAGTGAGGTCATCAACGCCATCAGCGTTACAAATTCAGGCAGGCGCATCTCGGGGCGAACGGGTTTCGCCGAGGCAACGGGAGTCATGACGGTTCAGTCCAACCAGGGGCAGTGAGAGAGTAAGGATACCAGCAAACGTTCGCGTATTAGCGTTTCGACTTCAACCATCGGGCAATTCATGCGTGCCCCACACTGCCTATTGGTGACCGGGTAGACTAAACTATGCATTGAAGGCTCAACGCCAGGCGACTTTGATCGAACTGCAGGCGCTGTTCTTGCCGTTTGGGCCCCCTTACTGCTCTGTCACTAGCGAGGTAACGATGTCGTCACATGACGTGTTGGCAAAACTGGCATCGCTGCGCCATCAGTTTCAGCAGCGACTTCCTGGCGAATACAAGCGGTTCACCGACCGCTGGGAACACTGGACCCGGCTGGGCGAGGAAGCCGATCGCCAGGCGTTATTGCACCAGGTTCATACGCTGAAGGGTAACAGTGTCACCTTTGGTTTCAGCGAGTTGAGCAACCGTGCTGCGCTGCTGGAGTCGGCACTGGATGCACGGCAACACACTACCGAGTCGGCATCGGCCTGCCTTGCGGATTTTCTCACCGAATTAACCGCCGCGATGACCCAGGACAGCACCGGTGATTCTGCGACACCCGCAGTCACACCTTCGACCGGACTGCTGGCCCAGGAGGTTCCGCCAGCGTCGACGGCAGCGCCCGCTGCCAGACCCCAGTTGGCTTATATCACCGAGCCGGATACGACGCCCGACCAGACGTTGCTCAACAACCTGAATGTACAAGGCTACGAGGTCATTCAGGCGCCACTGTCCAGCAAGGCGACGGCACTCCCCGACTGGGTGTTGGTCGATCTGGCTGAGAGCCAGGGCTCGGTGCGCCGGTTTATGGCGCCCATTCACCGCTGGTTGAAGCACGGTCTTGACGTCATCGTGCTGATCAATGAGCTGGATTTTCAGGCCCAACTGGCGCTGGTGCGGGCTGGGGTTGAGCACTGTTTAATGCGGCCGGTGTCGGTGGATCAATTGCTGCGCCTGGTCAGACCCAGAATGGGGCACGCGCCGGAATTCCAGGGACGGGTGTTACTGATAGACGATCAGGAACAGGTTATGCATTACTACCAAACCCTACTGGAAGCCTCAGGGCTCTGTGTGCAAACGGAAAGCGACCCGGCGCGTGTCTTCCGGCAGATCGAGCAATTCAACCCGGATTTACTGCTGCTTGATATCAACATGCCCAAAGCGACCGGTCCCGAAGTGGCCCGTGTACTGCGTCTGCATGAACGTTTCGAAACCCTGCCCATTTTGTTCCTGACTGGCGATCATCAGCAAGCAGCGCAACGCAGTGATCTGCTCAACACCGGCTCGGATGATCTGTTGTACAAGGGCATGGATGAAACCGAACTGGTGCAGCTGGTCACCGCGCGCGCTGAACGCGCCCGCCAGCTGAGTGATCTGGTGAACCGGGATGCATTGTCGGGGCTGAACAACCACGGTGCGGTGCAACGTGCTTTGAAGCAGGCGTTTGCGCGGGCGCAACGAGAGCAGTCACCAAGCAGTCTGGTGATCTTGGATCTGGATCATTTCAAAGCCGTGAACGATACCCATGGGCATGACATTGGCGATCAGGTGATACGCACCCTGTCGCAATTACTGATGGCCCGCTTTCGCTGTACCGATACGGTCGGCCGCTATGGTGGCGAGGAGTTTGTGATCCTGCTGCCAGATACCCCGACCGATCAGGCTAAAAACCTGACCGATGCCATTCGCGCCGACATGTCCGCCCTGACGTTCACCACCCCAACCGGCCGTTTTACCGTCACCTTCAGTGCCGGCATCAGTGATGCCCGGGGATACAGCAGTCACCTTGAGCAGTTTAAGGCGGCGGATGACGCTTTGTACCAGGCCAAACAGGCTGGGCGTAACCAGGTGGTGATCAGCCCGCCGGTGGTTGCGCCTGCTGCCATAGCTGACGCACCTGATCAGCCAGCGTAAGCGGATCGAACGGTTTGGGAATAACGCCGATGGCCCCCAACGCCTGGTATCCGCTGATCTCCTCGGGCTGGGCTTTGGCCGTCATAAACACCGCGGGTATATCGCTCATGCCGGGCAAGTCGCGCAACCGGCGCAGGGTTTCCGGCCCATCCAGATCCGGCATCATCACGTCGAGCAGCAGCAGATCCGGAATGCGTTCTTCTATCGCTGCCAGACACTCGACACCGGAAGCGCACTGGGTGATTTCCAGACCACCCACGGTCACCAGCGCCAGTTCGGCAATGGCGCGAATGTCCGGGTCGTCCTCTACGTGCACGACATAGCTCAGGGTCATGGGCTGGTATCTCTCATTTCAGCACCATCACTCGGTGCTTTATTCGTTATAGCCGCTCTTAATGCTTAATCCTAGCTCTCTACTCGTAGCTCGTCGCTGTCTGTTCGATGAGAATAACGCGTTTTAAGCCCGCGGTACCACCACTCGAAACTCGGTCAGCCCGGGCCGTGATTCAAAACCAATTTCGCCGCCCATGGTTTGCGCGATGCTCTGGCTAATCGCCAGCCCTAGCCCGGTGCCGCCTTTTTGCCGGCTGCTCCGGTTATCAGCCTGGCTGAAACGCTGAAACACCTGGTCTTTAAAACTATCCGGAATGCCCGGGCCGTGGTCGCGCACGGTCACTGTCACGGTGCTGTCGCTTACCCGGGACTCGATTGTCACTGTTTCACCTTCGGGCGAGAATTTAATGGCATTGGACAACAAATTGGATAGCACCTGTTCAAACCGGTGCGCATCCACCCGAACACTGACCGGTGGCACTTCACCAACCACTACTTGCACCTGGTGCAGGTAAGCGAAACCGGTGATGTTATTAAACGTAGTGGTCAGCAATGCCTGCAAGGGTATCGGTTGTATATCGAATGGCATGCGACCGGCGATGAGTTTATCCATATCCAGAAGATCATTGACCAGAAGAATCAGCCGGTCGGAATTTTTCAGGGCAACCTTCACCATATTGCCAGCAGGCTCGGGCAGGGTACCCAGATGACCCGCTGCAAGTAATTTCAACGACCCGGATATGGACGTCAGCGGTGTACGCAGTTCGTGACTGACCGATGATACCAGTTCGCTCTTCAGCTGATCGATGCGGCGCCGGTTGCTGATGTCTTCATATACCGTCCAGAGCAAGGTAGAGCCATCCACCTCCGGTACTTTCAGGCCAATCACATTGACCGGATACTGATGCCCATCGCGATGCGTAACCCTGGCCTCCACGGGCCCAAACTGTTCCTTTTCGCCCAGCTCACGTAAATCGGGACTGTCGATCAAGTCACCCAGGCTGGCTGATAAATCCCGATTGCTCATGGCAAGTAAAGCATTGCGGTCATAGCCACTTTGCTGAACCATGGCATCATTCACGGTGAGAAATTGGCCTGTCGCCAGGTCCGTCAAAGCGATGCCTATGGGCGACAATTCGAACAAAACGCGCAACCGGGCTTCGCGCTGCTGTAAGCGCCGCTGATCCCGTTCGCGTTCGAGCGCAGATTCAACCCAGTGGCCGAGCAATCGAACGAACGCCAGATCGGTTTCATCAAACGCGATATTCACCTGCTGGGATGTCGAAAAATTCAAGGTACCGTAAACCTCGGAATTCACCCGCAGGCGAATACCAACATAGGTTTCAACACTAAAACGCTGATAACAGGGATGCCGCTGATACTCGGTGCCGGACGTTGAATGAATGACCAGCTCGCCCTCGTTTTGCAATACCAGACTGCAAAAGGTATCACCCAATGCGAACACATCTCCCGAGCTCAACGCTGTTGACACCGGTGCCTGACACCATTGCACGGTATACTGGTCTTGTTCGATCTGGCTGACGATACCGACCTCCAGCCCGAGGTGTTCGCAGCCCAGCGCCAGTGCGCGGTTGAGGCGGTCGTCCACGCTGCTCCGGGCATCGGCGGCAATGTCGTTCAGCACACTCAGGAACTGCAACTGACGGCGTAGATTTTGTCTGGTATTGCGTTCTTCGGTGACGTCGATGCTGAGACCCACCAGGCCAACAATATCGCCGTTCTGGTTGCGCAGCGGCAATTTTGAAATCCGATACCAACTGGTCTGACCCTGCTTATCCACGCCTTCGCTTTCCAGCAAGCACAGGGTTTCACCCTGGTCCAGTACCGCCCGATCTTCCTGGTCGGACTTTACGACGAGATGGTCGGGATACAAGTCACGGTCGTGCTTGCCGAGTACATCGGCTTCCCGGGCAATGCCGAGTTGATCGAGCTCTGCACGGTTGGCGAGCAACTTGCGACCGCTGCGATCCTTGACGTAAATATTCATCGGTATGTTGTCGATGATGGTGCGCAACAGCCGCTCGCGACTCTGCAGAGCCTGGTCGGTTTGCAGGCGTTTGGATTCGCTCTCTTTCAGATCGGAGATGTCCAGGTGTGTGCCCATCACCCACTCTGGTCGTCCGTCGTCCGTCCAGCTGACGACCTTGCCGCGATCCAGAATCCAGACCCAGTGCCCATTTTTGTGGCGCATTCGGCAGACCAACTCATACACCGGGGTTTCACCGTTAAAATGGGCATTGAGCAGCGCTTCTGACGACGCCAGGTCATCCGGGTGCACCAGCTGTCGCCAGGTATTGATCGACACCGGCGCCAGCTCTTCCAACCGATACCCCGCGATCTCGGCCCAGCGTTCGTTAAATACCGACGCACCGGTCTGTACATTCCATTCCCAGATGCCGGCGCGAGTGCCTTCGATGATCGCGCGCAGTTGAACCTGGTCCAGTTTTTCGCGCCGCTGCAATTCGGCTTCGGCCAATTCGGCCAGATCGGACAACAGCGCCCGCTCGCCGCTCGTCAGGGTGCGCGGAGCCGGGTCGATCAGGCAGAGGGTGCCGAGCGCATGGCCGCCCCGGGAATGCAGCGGCATACCGGCGTAAAAACGAACCTTGGGGTCTCCCGTAACCAACGGGTTGTCGGCGAAACGGGGGTCGGCCAGTGCGTCTGGAATTTCAAACAGGCCTTCACCCAGAATGGCATGGCCACAAAACGACACCGTACGCGGCGTTTCAGTCGCATCGAGCCCCTGCCGCGATTTGAACCACTGCCGGTTGGCATCAATCAGACTGATCAGCACGGTTTGCACGCCCAGCGCCTGGCGCGCAATGCGCGTGACCCGTTCGAATGTCGCTTCGGTGGGGGTGTCCAGAATGTCGAGGCTGTTCAGCGCGATCAATCGCTGACGTTCGTTGTCGGGAAAGGCGGGTGCTTGCATCAATACCGTCGTCGTGTCGGGTTATTGCCATACAGTCTAGCATTGCACGGCACGCCTGGGGCGGTATTGATGCGGGCGCGCTCGGGTTCAGGCGGTTCGCTAAGTTGGCTGTACAGGAGCCGGTTGTAACCGCTCGCGGGCCATGGTGTCGGCCAGGTCGCTGGTGGCCATGTTGTCACGTTCCGACCGCTCGAACAGCGCCATCAGGGTGTCGTAAATGCCCTCGATGTGTTGGTTAACGATGTCGGTATCGTAATTACCCTGCTTTTCATAGCAGACGTCGATGATGCCTCCGGCGTTGATCACATAATCCGGCGCGTAACAGAGGCCTTTGGCATGCACCCGTCGACCGGTTTCGGCGGTATCGAGCTGGTTATTGGCTGAGCCGGCGATGATGCTGGCCTGCAGTTGTTCAAGCGTGTGCGGGTTCACCGTGGCCCCGAGCGCACAGGGTGCGAAAATGTCCATCGGCTGGCTATATATGTCATCAAGCCCGACGGCTTTGGCATCGAGTTCCCGTTCGGCGCGGTGCACAGCCTCGGCATTGATGTCGGTGACAATCAGATGAGCACCCGCTTCGGCCAGCATCTCGGCCAGTCGATAGCCAACATTGCCCAGGCCCTGAATGCCCACGATCAGGCCATTCAGGTCATCCCGCTTCAAGCGGTACTCAACCGCCGCCTGGATACCAAGAAAACAGCCGTAGGCGGTAGCTGGCGACGGATCACCAGACTTGGTATGGCCTTCGAGGGTTTGTTTATCGTCGCAGCCCGACACGTGGGTGGTGACTTCGCGTACGATTTTCATATCAGCCACGGACGTGCCTGAGTCTTCTGCGGCAATGTACAGACCACCCAGGCGCTCCAGAAAGCGGCCAAAAGCCCGCATCTGTGCCGGTGTTTTCTGCATTTTCGGGTCGCCGATAATCACCGACTTGCCGCCGCCCAGCGGCAACCGCGCCAGGGCGCTCTTGTAACTCATGCCGCGCGACAGGCGCAGCACATCAGTTAGCGCATCGGCGTCGTTCAGGTAAGGGTAGTAACGGGTGCCGCCCATCGCCGGGCCGAGTTGTGTATTGTGAATGGCGATGATGGCGCGCAGACCGGAGTCTGGGTCGCAGACGTAGCTGACGTGTTCATGCTGGTCGAACTCGACATGATCAAACAGGCTCATGACGATGATCCTTTTGTTGGGAGAGTGCCGGGGTCACCGGTACTGAGTAGTGGCTTAGGCCATGTTGGCCCTTGTGGGGCCTTGGCTGTAACCTTAATTCGTTAGGCGGGTTTGTCCAGTGTTATTAGCTATAGGCTGGCGTACGTCGTCGAGTAAGGCTTCGATCTCGGCTTTGAGCACCGCGATCGACGAGCCGATCTGTCATTATACCGCCATAAGCTGAATACCCCGCTTCAGAGCGGTGTCAACTGAACTCTTTCATCCGAATAAGGTCTGCAACAATGACGCCCAGTACGGCAACACAGATCAACGAACGCTGGCGCGGAGCCTGGGAAGTTTTCTGGCGCTTCCTGTTGCTCGGCTGCACCAGCTTCGGTGGTCCTGCGGCTCACCTTGGCTACTTTCGCACGGCCTTTGTGGTTCGTTTGCAATGGCTCAGCGAAGAGCATTACGCCCACCTGTTAGCACTGAGTCAGTTTTTACCCGGCCCTGGTTCCAGCCAGGTTGGCTTTGCCATTGGTCAGCACCGGGCAGGTTTGCCTGGCGCTATTGCGGCGTTTATCGGGTTTACCCTGCCATCCTTTGTGATTATGACCGCTGTAGCGGTAACCAGCCTAACAACAACGGCGGCCTGGGTCCCGGGAGTCATTATGGGCCTTAAGTGGCTGGCTGTGGTGGTCGTGCTGGATGCCGTGACCGGTATGTTCAGCCGTTTTTGCAACGCCAAAGACACCCAGGCCATTGCCCTGCTGACGCTAGCCACTCTGGTGGTCTGGCCCGGGGTTGGCGGGCAATTGCTGGTGTTGCTGCTTGCCGCAGCCTGGGGTGCCAGTCGCCGCGCAACTGCACCGGGCAAGGTTTCCAAGGGTGCCCGGGGGCGAGTGCGCTGGCTGTCGCTGGCTATGTTCCTGTTGCTGGCCGGGCTAGGTGCACTGGGCTGGCTGGGTGAACTCTGGCCTGCTTTTTACCAGGCCGGGGCACTGGTGTTTGGCGGAGGTCATGTGGTGTTGCCGCTGTTGCAAGCGACCGTTGGTGATGCCATCAGCCAGGATGCCTTCCTGCTTGGTTATGCGGTGGCGCAGGCACTGCCCGGTCCCTTGTTTTCTCTGGCCGCTTACCTGGGGGCCTTGTTACAGCCCGAGACTCCACTGCTCGGTGCGGCTCTGGCGACGTTGGCTATCTTTCTGCCGGGATTCCTATTGTTACTGGCGGTGCGTGATTACTGGCAGGCCTTGCTGGCCCGGCCTCGCATCAACGGCGCGGTCTTCGGGATCAATGCCGCTGTGGTTGGTCTGCTGATGGCGGCGCTGTATCAGCCGGTGTTTTTGCAGGGCGTGCAGGTGCCCTGGCATCTGGCACCGGTGGTCATTGGTGTGTTGCTGTTGCGCAGCCAGCGTGTGCCGCTGGTGGTTCTGGTGCTTGGTTTTGCCTTCAGCGGTATCACACTGAATGCGTTGCCTCTGGCAATCTGACGGCCTGCTTAGGTGAAGAAGGCACAATCAAGTTATCCACAGGGGTGTCGTTTGTGTCCGGCCCAAAAACCGCACAGCGGCGGCGTTTGGACGGTTACTGCACGATAAGCGCCTGTTTGGGTCGATTGTTTATTGTGCATAGGGTCACATACCGGTAGCGTCGGTATTCGTACCTGACTACCTGGCCAGGGTTCCATATCCCAGAGGCGTAGCCAGCGTTTTTAGTGCACCCCGATTGCGTCCGATTGGCGACAACCCGGGTCTATACCAGACTGAACCCTATGAAAGCAGATCAATGCGTACCCGAGCGTAGCCCAGGTGTCGATTTCGACAACATCGAATACCTGTTCAATGAAAGTGCCGGTGCATTCATCGCCCAGGTGCGCCATATGAACGAGCTGAACATGCCGGCCATGAGCCGACTACTGTCCGTCTCCAAAAAAACGTACATGGAAATGGAGAAGGGTAAACGCCAATACCGCATGCACATTATCAACTGGTGGTGTTTTGTGATGGGCATGTCGCCTCTGCATTTGTTGGCACAATCAAATTATTTCAGTCACCTGCCCATTGGCGACTACCGCAACATTCGCCAGGTTCGGCTGGCGTTGCTGTTGCAACGGGTGTCACCGGGTGATTGCCTGGCGGCATTGCAAACCATGATCGATCATTGCCCGCGGCCCATCGGCCGGGATGCAGATGACTCAGTGTGCATACAGCCCAGCGAGCTGGCGGGTGTCCGGCCGTTTTTTCACGACAAAGATTACTACCGCATGGTGGCGGATGGCCTGCTTTGCTTCCTTCAGAACAACCAGTTGACCCGGCGCGAGCTAGCCCAGCATCTGAACGTTACGCCGCGCACTGTACGACGCATCTTATCCGGTGATGTCACCCTTAACTTTAACTACTACGCCCGATTTTACCTGTCGACCGGCGTCTACCCACTGCGCATTCTGGACAACAGCCCGTACCTTAAAATCCGCCTGAAACTGGAGCAGCGTCTGTTTCTCATCAACGATCTGATCGCCGGTTACGCCAGTTCCCCCGATGTGCTGGATGAGTTGCTGCTTTCGCTTACTCACCTGCCTGTAGATGCTGGCTGGCGCAAGTTGTTCGAACACTGATTTCATCCAGCATCCAGCGTATCGCTTACCCCCTTTTTCCCGTACTCGCTATTACACAAAATACTTTCGAACACGAAACTTTATTGCTTCCATCTATTTTCTCAGTCACTCACTGTTCCAATTTATCACTTTGCTTATAATTTGATCTAAGTAATTGAAATGAGCACCTTTTCAGTTTCGGAAAGTTGCTTGGTCAAGCAAGGCCCCAGTACGCTTCTTTGGGGGCGATAATTTTAGGGGAATCAGCTTTTATAACGCTTTCAGTTCACCTCATCCGGTGGCCAAAGCACGGCTTGGCGTCTGTCGGCTTGTTTACCGCAATGCCCTGACAACGGGCTCTTACATCGCTGCAAGCTTCCATCTTTCAAATTATCCGAATTAATTTAATGCCTATTTCCTTGCCAGAGCTGAATTGTTTTGCCATTCTGATATAGCTCTAAAGGATTTTGGGGGATGATGAGTCGATGGATGTCGGCCTATTTCAAACCCTCAGCCCTAACCAACAGAAACCCACCCGGAGTGTTCGACCAGCCCCGGGGTGAATGGAGGTTAATACATGAAAACATCTGCATCGTTTACCAGAATTCTGGGCGTATCCGCCCTTGCCGCAGCGACACTGGGTGCTGCCAGCATGGCCCAGGCTGCCAACTGGCGGTATGCACACGAAGAATATGAAGGCGACGTCCAGGACGTCTACGCCTATGCATTCAAAGAATACATTGAAGACAATTCAGACCACACCCTTCAGGTCTACCGTTTCGGTGAACTCGGCGAGTCCGACGACATCATGGAGCAGACCCAGAATGGTATTCTGCAGTTTGTGAACCAGTCTCCCGGCTTCACCGGTTCGCTGATTCCTGAAGCTCAAATCTTCTTCATTCCCTATCTGATGCCTACCGACATGGATACCGTGGTTCAGTTCTTCCGCGAAAGTAAAGCCATTAACGAAGACTTTCCGGAGCTCTATGCGGAGCAAAACCTTGAGCTGCTGCAAATGTATCCCGAAGGTGAAATGGTGGTCACGGCCGACGAACCCATCACTGAACCGGCCGATTTTGATGGCAAGAAAATCCGCATCATGACCAACCCATTGCTGGCCTCCACCTACGAAGCCTTCGGTGCCACGGCTACGCCGTTACCCTGGGGTGAAGTGTACGGTGCGCTGCAGACCAACATGATTCAGGGGCAGGAAAACCCGATTTTCTGGATTGAATCTGGCGGTTTGTACGAAGTGTCACCCAACCTGACCTTTACCGGCCACGGCTGGTTCACTACAGCGGCCATGGCCAATCAGGACTTTTACAACGGTCTGTCTTCAGAAGATCAGCAATTGATTCAGGACGCAGCTGACTATGCCTTTGAGGAAATTCTGGTGCACATCGACGGCTTGGCTGACGAAGCACTGGCAGCGATCGAAGCGGCCAGCGATGACGTGACGGTCACCCGTCTGACCGATGAACAGATCGAGCTGTTCAAGGCGCGGGCGCCCCAGGTGGAAGAAACCTTCATCGAGATGACCGGCGAAAGCGGTGAAGCCCTGCTGAATCAGTTCAAGGCTGACCTTGAAGCCGTTACCAACTGAGACAGAAGGTTTTCCGGTGGCGCACAGGTGCCACCGGAGACGCATCGGGTGGTCGTAAAACCACTTGCGTCACTGTCGGGGCTCCGGCCCTGACCATTATCCAGATCCAACCCCAGACGATGTGTCTGCTTAACACCTTATAGCAGCCGCACCGCTTGCTCTGGATACCAGACACAGCCTGCACGCCGCAGGCTGTCTTTGGCCCTGAAATACACGGATCTGTTCATATGAGCCTTTGCTCAGCGTTCGTTACGCACAGGAGCCATGTCAATGTCCGACCCGTCTAATGAGATGGATGACACCGGAACCTTTGAATCCGGATTGCCCGGTATTCTGGGTGTCATCGACGTCGCCATCAGTAAAGCCGAGGCCGTCATTCTGGCCCTCGGCGTTATCCTGATGGCCGTTAATACCTGCATCAACGTCATTCTCCGCTTTGTGTTCGGGGAAGGCTTGTTTTTCTCCGGTGAAATCAACCGGATTCTGATCATCATGATTACCTTTGCCGGTATCGGCTATGCAGCCCGCCACGGCCGTCATATTCGTATGTCAGCCATCTACGATGTGCTGCCTACCATGCCACGCCGCATTCTGATGATCGTGATTGCCCTGTTTACCTCGGCCGTGATGTTTTTTCTTTGCTATTACTCCGTTGGCTACATTACCGACCTGTACAGTCGCGGCCGTATCTTGCCCGCATTGGGATTCCCGATCTGGATCATCTATGTCTGGGTGCCCATCGGTTTTACCGTCACCGGGACCCAGTATTTGTTGACCGCAATCAAGAACATGACGTCGACCGATGTGTATCTGTCTACCGGGGTAGTGGATGGTTATGCCGACACCGAAAAAGAAGTGTAATCGGGAACCGTTTTTTCCTGGTGCCTTGGTGAAAGGCTGACGTCTCGGTTGAAAAAACACATCGTTTAAAAGAAAACAAAAAATGAGGCAATCATGGCCACGACCCTGATGTTCATAATGATAGGACTGCTGCTACTTGGCTTTCCTATGATGATTCCGCTGACCACCGCTGCGCTGGTTGGCTTCTACATGATGTTCGATGGCTTCGGACAGAACACCACCTTTATTCAACAGATGATGGGCGGCATTCGACCCGCCTCGTTAATCGCCGTACCCATGTTCATTCTGGCAGCCGACATTATGACCCGCGGTCAGTCGGCCAATCGTCTGATCGACATGGTGATGTCCTTTATTGGTCATGTGAAAGGTGGCCTGGCGATCAGTACGGCCACCTCCTGTACCCTCTTTGGTGCGGTATCCGGTTCGACTCAGGCAACCGTGGTTGCCGTGGGTTCGCCGCTGCGTCCCAAGATGCTGAAAGCCGGGTATTCGGATTCGTTCACCCTGGCGCTGATCATCAACGCCAGTGACATTGCCTTCCTGATTCCTCCCAGCATCGGCATGATCATCTACGGGGTTATTTCCGAAACCTCCATTGCCGAGCTGTTTATTGCCGGTGTCGGCCCGGGCCTGATGATTCTCGTGTTCTTCTCGCTCTATGCCCTGATTTACGCCTACCGGCATAACGTACCGACAGAGCCTAAAGCCAGCTGGAACGAACGCGGTAAAGCCGTGGCAGGCGCCCTGTGGCCGCTGATGTTTCCGGTCATCATTGTCGGTGGTATTTATGGCGGTATTTTCAGCCCGACTGAAGCGGCAGCTGTCTGCGTGCTGTACGCCGTGTTTCTGGAATTCATTGTATTTCGTGAATTGAAATTGCCCGATATGTATCGCATCGCCAAGTCGACCGGGCTGATCACGGCCGTGGTGTTTATTCTCGTTGCGGTTGGCAATGGCTTCTCCTGGATCATCTCTTTCGCGCAGATTCCCCAGGCCATTCTGGAAGCGGTTGGTGTCAACGAAATGGGTGCTGTAGGGGTTCTGGTTTCCATCTGTGTCGCCTTCTTTATTGCCTGCATGTTTGTCGACCCGATTGTGGTCATTCTCGTATTAACACCCATTTTTGCACCCGCCATTGCCGCTACCGGACTGGACCCGGTACTGGTGGGTATTCTGATCACCCTGCAGGTTGCCATTGGCTCGGCCACACCACCCTTTGGTTGTGACATCTTTACCGCCATTGCCATTTTTAAACGTCCGTACTGGGAAGTTATTCGCGGTACACCGCCGTTTATCTTTATCCTGATTTTCTCAGCCGCGCTGCTGATTATGTTTCCGCAAATTGCCTTATTCCTGCGGGATCTCGCGTTCCGTTGAGTGCATTACTGATAGGGAGACCGATCCATGTTTAAGAAAATACTGGTGGCTGTAGACGGCTCCAAGGCTGCACTGCGCGCCATGGAACAGGCTATTGAATTCCAGCAAATGACACCCGAAGCGGAAATTTATCTGATCTGTGTTTACAAGCACCACAGCCTGTTTGCGGCATCTTTATCCGTTGGTCGGCCCGAGGATCTGCAAATACCGGATGACACCCTGGCTGGCTATGCCAAGGAAATCGTCGAGCATGCCAAGAACGTCGCGACTGAAAAAGGCGCTAAAAAGGTTCGGGGGTTTGTGAAAGGCGGACGACCCTCCAAAATGATTGTGAAATTTGCCAAAGACAAGGGCATCGACCTGATCGTCATGGGTGCGCATGGCACCCACTCCGATAAAGACGGCCTGTTGCTGGGCAGTGTGTCACACCGGGTAGCCAGTCTGGCGCATTGCCCGACATTAATTGTCTGATTGGCGCTAAACTGACCGGAACCTTCAGGCTCCGATTTCATCAGGGAGATTGACCATGGCTGCGCGAACTGACTTCGATATCCCTGCCCAAATGTCCGCCATGGTGCTGACCGGTCATGGCGGCATCGACAAGCTGGAATACCAGACCACTGTACCGACGCCCCGTCCCGGGCCCGGTGAAGTGCTGGTAAAGGTGACGGCGACGGCAAAAAACAACACCGATCGCAAGGCACGCGAAGGCCTGTACCCCACGCAAGATAAAAACGACGTTACCTCCTTTCAAATGGGTGGCAAGGCAACCCTGACCTTTCCGCGCATTCAGGGGGCCGATGTGGTTGGACGCGTTGTGGCCGTTGGCGATGGGGTCAGCAGCGAGCGCCTGGGTCAACGCGGCCTGCTCGACTTTAATCTCTACCCGGACGCCCGGCGCACCATCAATTTGGTGCCAGACTACTACGGTCACGGTGCCAACGGCGGTTACGCTGAATACATCGCAGTGTCTTCCGATCAGTTTCACCACATCGATAACACCGAGCTGGCCGATGCGCCGCTGGCGGCCCTGGGCATGTGCTCTTACCAGACTGCGCTGCACATGCTGACCTCGGCCCGGGTTAAGGCCGGGGAGCGCATTCTGGTCACCGGCGCCAGTGGCGGCGTCGGTACGGCGCTGATTCAGTTGTGTCGTATTCTGGGTGCCATTCCCTACGCGCTCAGTCAGGCCGACAAAGCTAAGGCACTGTTGGCGCTCGGCGCTGAAGCTGTGCTCGACCGCAACAACATGCAGAATTTTACCGACCGCGTACAGGACGTTACCGACGGCCACCCGATCGACGCGGTGATGGATCTGGTTGGGGGTGAGGCCACCGATCAGTTCATCGACACCATGATTGTCGATATGCACCGGCGTAACGACAACCCCCGTCTCAGCATCGCCGGTGCCAGCGGTGGTAATATCAGTGAGGTCCTGTGGACACGCATCTATCTGTATCAGGTGCAGATTTTCGGCGTGTCACACGGCACCCGGGAAGAGGCCGACCAACTGATCGACTGGATTCGGGCCGGTGAACTGAAGCCGGTGTTGCACGCAGCGTTCAAACTATCTGACCTGCACCATGCAGAAGACTACTTCATGCACCGCGCCAGCAACTACCTGGGCAAAATTGTCATCGTACCGGATGCGCAATGGTCGGAACACGGCGCACCCTATGCGTTGGAGAACGCCGGATGAGCACACCGAAAAACCCCTCCAAGCTCACGCTGCAATTACTCGATACTCACGCCGGTGGCGATGTTAGCCGCATTGTGACTGGCGGCATTGCGCCCCTGCCCGGCGCCACCGTGCGCGCCCAGATGGAATACCTGCGCGATCACGCCGACGGCCTGCGGACCCTGCTATTGGAAGAACCCTATGGCATTCCGGAAATGTCGGTCGACTTGCTGGTGCCCGCCACCGACCCGAGAGCAGCGGCCGGTTACATTATTATGGAAGTGATGGGCTACCCGATTTATTCAGGCTCGAACACCCTGTGCACGGCCACGGCGGTGTTGGAATTGGGCTTGGTGGAGAAACAGGAGGGTGAGCAACACTTTATACTGGAGTCGCCAGCGGGCCTGGTCAATATTACCGCCCGGGTTAGCAACAACATCGTCGAATCAGTGACCTGCGAGGGCCTGCCCAGTTACATCGATACCTATAAAGCGACGCTGATGGTACCCGGCCTTGGCGACGTCACTTACAGCGTTGCTTACAGCGGAGGGTTTTACGCACTGGTGGATGCCACCGACCTGGGGTTCAACTTAACACCGAATGAAGAGCGTGCCCTCAACGACTGCGCCCACGCCATCGTCACCGCCATTCAGGCCGAACCGCCCTTTTCCCATTACAGCCTGGGCGATGTTGGGCCATTACCCTTCCTGCATTTTATGGGGCCGGTAGAGACCGTGAGCGATGGGTACTATCGTTCCCGTTCCGCGACTTACGTGCACCCCGGCGTCATTTGCCGCAGCACCACCGGTACCGGCACCTCGGCAAGGCTGGCGTTAATGCACTATGAAGGGCTAATTGAGCCCGGCGATAAACTGGAAACCGTCTCCCTGCGTGACACCCGCTTTGTGGGTGAATACACCGGAGTACAACAGCAAGGCCGGTTTCCGGTGATTGAAAACAACATTACCGGAAAAAGTTATGTGATTGCGAAGTCGGATATCATCGTTAACCGCGACGATCCCATGGTCACCAGCCAGGGGCTCGATGCCCTGCTGACCGCGCCATAGCCTTCAACCGGCCCAGTCTTGCGGCGTTAAATAATGCGTTAACAGTCGCTCTTCGTCGCTGCCAGGTTCGGGCGTATGGCCATAGACCCATTGCACATGCGGCGGCAACGACATCAGAATCGATTCGGTACGCCCGCCGGATTGCAACCCAAACAGGGTGCCCCGGTCGAACACCAGATTGAATTCAACGTAGCGACCACGACGCACTTCCTGCCAGTCCCGGTGGGCCTGGGTGTAGGGAGTCTCTTTCCGTTGTTGCACGATAGGAAGATAGGCGTCGAGATAACTGTTGCCAACAGCTTGCATAAAACCGAAGCAGGTATCGAAGTCCCACTCATTCAGATCATCGTAAAACAAGCCACCAATACCGCGTGGTTCATTGCGATGTTTCAGATAAAAATACTCGTCGCACCAGGTTTTGAAACGCGGATAAACCATATCACCAAAAGGCTCACAGGCAGCCTTCGCTGTTTGGTGCCAGTGCCGGCAGTCGTCATCGAAGCCGTAATAGGGCGTAAGGTCGTAACCACCGCCAAACCACCAGACCGGTTTCATGCCGTCTTTTTCGGCGACAAAAAAGCGTACATTGGCGTGCGAGGTCGGCACAAACGGGTTACGCGGGTGAATCACCAGCGAGACGCCCAATGCCTGCCAGCGGCACCCCGCCAATTCTGGCCGGTGCGCGGTCGCGCTGGCCGGCATGGTGTCGCCCATCACATGGCTGAACCCGACACCGCCTTTTTCAATGACCGGCCCACCCTGCAATACACGTGAACGTCCGCCACCTCCTTCAGATCGATCCCAGCTCTCCTCGGCAAAGTGGGCGGTACCGTTCTCGCGTTCGAGTGCCGCGCAAATGCGATCCTGCAGATCCAGCAGATAGGTTTTGATCGGTTCGATATCGAATTCGGCGTGCGTCATGCGGTCTCCACAGAAACGGGGTGGGGTAAGGCAGGGTTCAGGCGCGAAAAACCTGATCGGTCAGCAGGTCACGGATCTGGCTCGGCTGGGCACCGGAAAAGGTTTGCCCCGGCGCGATACCATCGAGTTCTGCACCCAGCTTCAGGCTCACCTGCAGCCGGTCGGTCATCGCTGGTTTACCGCTGCGATTGGCGCTGGTCGACACCAGTGGTATGCCCGCGTGTCGGCACAAAGCCCGCGCCATCGGATGGCCCGGCACACGCACAGCGATGGTCGGCCGATTACCCGTCACCCAATCGGGCAGGCTGCCATTGTGCTCCACAACCCAGGTGAAAGGCCCGGGCCAGCGTTCGGTCATGCGGTAAATCAGATCAGAACTCAGGGGTGCGAGGTAAGGGGCCAGTTGGTCATAGTCGGCCGCGATAATAATCAGCCCCTTGGCAACCGGACGCTCCTTAATGGCCAGAATTCGACCCACCGCATCGGCATTCCAGGGGTCACACCCCAGGCCCCAAACGCCCTCGGTCGGGTAAGCCACTACACCCCCGGCCAGGAGGCGTTTGCCCAGTTGGCGCGCGGCAAAATCAAGGGCTTTAGGCAGTAGGGTTTCAGCAGTCACGATGACGGGATCCGGATTCATACCAAGGAGCGGGGAAGGGTACTGAATTAAAAGACGTGGGACAATAAAAGACGTGGGACAGGAAGGGACGTGACACAATAAGAGACGCGAAACAATAAAGGACGCAAAACAATAAAAGACGTCAGTTCATGTTCCGCGTCTTTTATTGTTCTGCGTCAGTCAAATCCTGCAATAGCCGCCAGGCTGTTGCAGGATCCAGCCAGCCAGTTCCAGTTCGAGCAGTGGCTCCAGCAGGGTGTGTGAGGCACATTCCAGGTGGTCGCTGAGCACATCGAGGGGCTGGGGTTCCGATGACAGCAGCCCGAGCAGGGTGGCTTGCAGTTCGGGTAAGTCCGGGTCCAACGGCGGGCAGGGCGCAGAGGGTGGGCTGGCGCGAAGTGAGTCCAACGCGCCATCACCCAGTAAATCATCAATGCCAGTCAGCAGGCGGGCGCCGTCCTGAATCAGCCGATGGCAACCGGCCGTGTTCGGGTTACTGACGTCACCGGGCAATGCGAACACCTCGCGGCCCTGCTCCAGAGCATGGTCGGCGGTAATCAGCGAGCCGCTGCGTTCGGCGGCTTCGACCACCACGATGGCGCCACTCATGCCGCTGATGATGCGATTACGCCGGGGGAAGTGGCCCGGTTTGGGCTGGGTACCCAGTGGGTACTCCGAGACCAGGGCGCCGTGACGACTGATTCTGGAGAACAGGCCCGCATTCTGTTTCGGGTAAACCAGATCCACCCCACAGCCGAGTACCGCCAGTGTTTTGCCACTGCCCTCCAGCGCGCCTTCATGGGCACAGGCATCAATACCGGCCGCCCCGCCGCTGGTGACCACACACCCGGCTTCACTGATACCACGACCCAGGCTTTGGGCGTGTTTGCGAGCCGAGAGACTGGCATTACGGCTGCCCACAACCCCTACCTGGTTCTGCCCCAATAGATTCGGGTTACCCCGGACCCACAGCATCAGCGGCGGGTCTCCGATGTGAGTTAATAGCTGTGGATAAGCCGGGCACTGCAAACTCACCAGGTGGCAATCTTCCTGCTCCTGCCAGCGCAGTTGCTCCAGCGCACGCCGATACACCGGGTGCTGTTCCCCCAGGCGGTGAATATCACTAAGGGTGTGTTTAATGGCGGGGGGTAGCGGCCAGCGCTGGGCATATCGGAACAGGTCGCGTGGGTCATCCACCACGTCCAATAGCTGGTGGCAGCGTTTCAGGCCGAAGCCGGGTGTCAGTACCCAACACAGCCAATGCAAACGTTCATCCATGGTAAACGGGTCCTTTTCCCTGATTTGGTTCCGACCACTTCCCTGCCGGATATAACTGTTTGACACTTTCAGAGTCGGTGCCACTCTGCCGTAAGCAGTTTGACCAGCCCGACTTTAGGCGTCCGGTCAGAAACCCGGTGAACGCACCTGATCACCCACACTCATCGGCACGTCGGCTTCCAGAATCAACCCATAGGACGCTTTATCGAAAACACGAAACACCATCATCAGCCCGGCTTCGGTTTCTGGCAGCTGCAGACGAACGTTGGTGATCGGATCACGGACCCGATCGCCGCGCAGAAACACACGAAATATATTGCCGGCCTCTAGCCCTTCGCGTTCGCCTTTATTGATGGTGACTACATCGAACTGGCCAATACTGCGCACACCGCGGGCCACTCTCAGAATTTCACCTTCGACGCCATCGGGCGGCTCACTCGGGTAAAACATGGAGTTCAACAAGGTTTCATCCGAAGGCAGCAAACGATCGCTCAGGCCAATTTGCTGATTAGTGCGCTGCAGCTCCAGAGTGCCAATATCGCGACTGTAATCAGACAGGCGCGCCTGGCCCAGCTCAATGGCTTCAAACCCCAGATCCTCGCCAGTGGTTGGGTCTGTTAGCGGCTCGCCCTCACGGTAAATCTGATAGGTGCGCAACGCTTCGTCGAAGTCACCCCGGGCATAGACGGTATCGCCCGCGCCGACGATCAGGCGGCCTTCCTGCCCACTGACAATGTAAGGTGCTTCGGTCAACTGGTTTTCCGACAGAATGCGGTTACCGGTCAGGAACCCAGCGACGTATTCGCGGGGAATGGACGGGATAGCCCCCAGAATGGGGGTGACCCGAGCCGTGGGCCGCAATTTGACCAGGCCACCTTCGGCATCTTCCGGCGAAACCCGCACTGTGCTTGCTTCTTCACCCCGGGACAGGGTCGTCAGGCGTCGCTCGCCATCGACCAGGATCAGGCCGATCACATCACCGGGGTATATCAGGTGCGGGTTTTCGATTTGGGTATTCAATTGCCAGATGTCCTGCCATTTCCACGGATCGGCCAGGTACATTTCGGCGATATCCCACAATGTATCGCCTTTCTGAACGGTATAGCGTTCGGGCACATCGGCATTGAGCGCAACATTTTCCGACCACGCAGGAAGCGCGCCGAAGCACAGAATGACGAAAGCTGCGATGGTGTTCCTCATAGCCAGTTTCCCTATAACAATCTACGGTACGGTCAATGGTGCGATCGGTTCTACCGATAACTACGGTCAGTATATAAGCAGCCGCCCGGAAAGCCGACCCGCAAAACAGGCACTTTCTGCCCTTTAGTTCATCGCTGTCTGCAACCTGCCACGTCACCCTTGTTGTTCGATCATGAAAGGTGACCGCGTCGGGTCAGTATATGGCACATACACCTGTTCTAAGAGTGACCACTTTTAGTTTAGCAGTCAATCGCTTAGCGAGACATATTAAAGCCCGCTGTGAGCTGTTTGTGGCGCTTTATCGCTGGTTTTGAGAGCAAAGTCACAACAAACCCAGATCCAACTCGACACGTGCAAGAAGCCTAACGCCGTATGTCCCGTATTTTTTACCGTTTTTAGCGGATTACCGTGCGTTGCAAGCACCGGTTTGCGCCCATATTGTGTAAAATACGCTAATAACACATCGAATTAAGACAGGGCACAGGAACCATGGCATTACTGGACATACTCGAATACCCCGATCCGCGCTTGCGAACCATCGCCAAACCGGTTAAAGCGGTGGATGAACGCATCCGCACGCTGGCCAGTGACATGCTGGAAACCATGTACGATGCGCCGGGCATTGGCTTGGCGGCCAGCCAGGTGAATGTTCACGAACGTGTGATTGTGGTCGATGTATCAGAAGAGCAGGATGAGCCACATGTGTTTATCAACCCCGAGTATGAAAAACTCGGCGGTGATATCGAATATCAGGAAGGCTGCCTGTCGGTGCCGGGCTATTACGAGAAAGTCACCCGCTCGGACAAAATTCACGTCAAAGCGTTGAATGTCGATGGCGAACCGTTCGAACTGGTGGCTGAGGACCTGCTCGCTATCTGTATCCAGCACGAGATCGACCACCTCGACGGCAAACTGTTCGTCGACTACATCTCCAACCTGAAACGCACGCGGATTCGCAAGAAGCTGGAAAAACAGCACAAACAGATGGCCTCCTGATTTATGGCGCTGAAGGTAATCTTCGCCGGAACGCCGGACTTTGCGGCCGAGCATTTACAAGCCATGCTGGGCTCCGATCATGACGTCATCGCGGTTTACACTCGGCCCGACCAGCCCGCCGGTCGTGGCCGAAAGGTGACGGCCTCACCCGTTAAAACCGTCGCCGAAGCTGCGGGTATTCCGGTTTACCAGCCCAAATCACTGCGTGATGCCGATGCCCAGGCTGAACTGGTGGCCCTGGGTGCCGACTTAATGGTCGTTGTTGCCTACGGGCTGATATTGCCACAAGCCGTGCTCGACGCACCGCGACTCGGTTGCATCAATGTCCACGCCTCCCTGTTACCACGGTGGCGCGGTGCTGCACCAATTCACCGGGCACTGCTGGCCGGAGACGCTGAGACCGGCGTCACCATCATGCAGATGAATGCCGGACTCGATACCGGCGACATGCTGCTCAAAGCCCACTGCCCGATCACGCCCGACATGACCAGCGAACGCCTGCACGATACCCTGATCGACTGCGGCAAACCGGCATTGATCGACGCGCTCGCGCGCCTGGAAGCTGGCACCGCTGTGGCCGAACCACAAAACGATGCCGAGGCTACCTATGCCGAGAAACTCAACAAGGCCGAAGGCGAGATTAACTGGGCCAACAGCGCCGAATACATCAATCGCCAGATACGCGGGCTAACGCCCTGGCCGGGTGCTTACACCCAGTGGCAGGGTCAAACGCTGCGCATTCATCGGGCCCGAATCGGTGATCAGGCAGCCACGACATCACCCGGCTCCATCCAGCAACTCGGTACCACCGACATGGTCATCGCCTGCGGTCAGGGCACTCTGGTTATCGAAAGGCTACAGATGCCCGGCAAGAAAGCCATGGCCACAGCCGATGTACTGAACGCGCGCCGCGCGGCCTTTGAAGCCGATCCGGTATTTAGCAGTAACCAACTCCACCAAACCGAGGCCGCCCAATGAGCCAGAACGTCCGTGTCCTGGCGGCTCAAACCGTGTTGCAGGTCGCCGATCATGGTCGCTCGCTGAGCGATTTGCTGCCACGTTACCGCGATACACTCGAAGAGGCCGATCGCGGCCTGTATCAGAAACTGGTGTATGGCACCGTTCGGCACTATTTAAGCCTGGACGAGTTTGCCCGTACCCTGCTCGACAAACCGATTCAGCACAAAGAGCGGGTGATACATATGCTGCTGCTGGTCGGGCTCTACCAACTGCTGTATCTCGACATACCCGAGCATGCGACCATCAATGAAACGGTTGACGCCACCAAACCGTTGAAAAAACCCTGGGCCAGAGCGCTGCTGAATGCCGCGCTGCGCCGCTTCCAACGCGAGCGCGAGGAACTGACCGAAAAGCTGCAAAACCAACAGGCCATGCCCGGCTGGCTGACTCGTCAGTTGCGTAAGGATTACCCTGAACAATGGCTCGACATCATGACCAACTGCAACGAACAGGGCCCGATGACCCTGCGCGTGAATGAGCGCCAGGGCAGCCGCGAAGACTGGCTGGCTGAGGCGGATGCAGCGGGTTTGTCGATGACTCCGTCAGCGATTACCGCCTCAGCCGTGACCCTCGCTCAACCGGTCGGTGTATTGCAGTTGCCGGGGTTTGAACAGGGCCGGGTCAGTGTGCAGGACGAAGCCGCCCAGCAATGCGCCTTCCTGCTCGACCCGCAAGACGGCGACCGCATTCTCGATGCCTGCGCCGCCCCCGGTGGCAAAACCGGCCACCTGCTGGAACGCGCTGACGCTCAGGTTACTGCACTGGATATCGATGCTGGCCGACTGGAACGGGTGCAGGAAAACCTGGACCGCATTGGCCTGCAAGCCGACCTTAAAGCGGCCGATGCCGCCGATCTGAAAAGCTGGTGGGATGGCACCCCTTTCGACCGCATTTTGCTGGACGCACCCTGCTCGGGCACCGGCGTTATTCGTCGCCACCCGGACATTAAATTACTGCGCAAGCCCAAAGACGTGGAGTTTTTGACCCAGGTGCAAGATCAGTTACTGCACCGTTTGTGGCAAACACTCAAACCGGGCGGGACGCTGTTGTACGCGACCTGCTCACTGCTGCAACGTGAAAATTCCGAACGCGTGTCCGCTTTTTTGAAACGCCAGTCAGACGCCCGCCTGGTCGAGCTGCAACTGGCGGGTGACGCCGGGGTCGAGGTCGGGGTACAGTGGCTGCCAACGCCGGGTGGCCACGACGGTTTTTACTTTGCGCTGCTCGAAAAAGTGACTGACTAAGTCTTAAAAGGAAACGGGCGTGAAAATCATCCTGTTGGGTGCCGGTCAGGTCGGCGCCACTCTGGCGGAAAATCTGGCCAGTGAAGACAACGACATCACCGTAGTCGATACCGATGCCGAACGGTTGCGTAACTTGCAGGACCGGCTCGATATCCGCACCGTAACCGGCATGGCGTCGTTGCCCAATATTCTGGCGCAGGCCGGTGCTGAAGATGCCGACTTGCTGATTGCCGTTACAAGCAGCGATGAAGTTAACATGGCCGCCTGCCAGGTTGCCTACACCCTGTTTCGCACGCCGACCAAGATTGCCCGCATCCGCAGCCCGCAATATACCCAGCACAGCGAAAAACTCTTTGCGCCTGAAGCGGTTCCGGTCGATGTTCTGATCAGCCCCGAGCAGTTGGTGACCAATTACATTCAACGGTTAATTGAAACCCCGGGTGCGCTGCAGGTGCTTGATTTCGCTGAGGGCAAACTGCAACTGGTGGCGGTTAAGGCTTATCACGGCGGCCCCTTGGTCGGCCAGGAACTGCGTTTCCTGAAACAGCACATGCCCTCGGTGCAAACCCGGGTTGCGGCCATCTTTCGCAAAGACCGGCCGATCATTCCCGAAGGGTCCACCGTGATCGAAGCGGACGATGAGGTGTTTTTCATTGCCGGGCGCACCGATATCCGCGCCGTGATGAGCGAGCTGCGCACCAAAGAACGGTCCTACAAGCGCATCATTATCGCTGGCGGTGGCAACATCGGCTATCGGCTGGCGCTGGGCCTGGAAAGCCGGTACTCGGTCAAGCTGCTGGAACGCAACGAAACCCGGTGCCAATGGCTGAGCGAAAACCTGAACCACTCCGTAGTACTGCACGGTGACGTCTCGGACCAGGATTTATTGCTCGATGAGAACATCGAAGACACCGATATCTTCCTGGCGCTGACCAACGACGATGAAGCCAATATCATGGCCTCCATGCTGGCCAAGCGCCTCGGTTCGCGCAAGGTTATGACGCTGATCAACAACTCGGCCTATGTAGACCTGGTGCAAGGCGGTGAAATCGACGTTGCCATCTCGCCGTCGCAAACCACGATCGGCAGTCTGCTGACTCACGTACGCCGTGGCGACATCGTCAACGTACACTCCCTGCGTCGTGGTGCAGCCGAAGCCATTGAGGCCATCGCCCATGGCGACAAGCGCTCTTCCAAAGTGGTTGGCCGGGCCATCGAAGACATCGACTTACCGGAAGGCTGCACCATCGGTGCTATTGTGCGCAACGAGGAAGTACTGATTGCCCGCGATGATCTGGTCATAGAATCAGACGACCACGTGATATTGTTCCTGATCGACAAGCGAAGAATTAACGACGTAGAACGGTTGTTCCAGGTGGGACTGACGTTCTTCTGACCCGTGGTGGTTTAAAAACGGGACAGTGCAGTGGCATGAGCTCGGGTCACAGGCCCGCTTCATTGCACCCCTCACGGAGGCACATCCCTGTGCCGCCGTGAGGGACGCGGGCTTCCTGCCCGCTGTTACATGAAGCGACCCTGCAACCCTTGTTACGGTGCCGGCATTTTTAAACGTTCAGCAGGAGTGGTACTGCACAATGCATTATCGAATGACCATCAAGGTTCTGGGCTTGCTGTTGATGGTCTTCAGTCTGTCGATGCTGCCGTCTGTGCTGGTCTCGTTTTATTATCAGGACGGTATTCACAACGCCTTTATTCTTGGCTTTCTGCTGACGCTGGTGGCCGGGTTTATCAGTTGGATGCCGGTGCGCCATTATCAGGGCGAGCTGCGCACGCGCGATGGTTTTGTCATTACCGTGCTGTTCTGGGTGGTGCTGGGGCTGGCCGGTTCTATTCCCATTCACCTGGCCCCAGCGGCCACGGTGACCTATACCGACTCGTTTTTTGAAAGCTTTTCCGCGCTGACCACCACCGGGGCCACCGTCGTTGTCGGGCTCGACAGCCTGCCCAAGAGCCT